>JASGMZ010000128.1 GCA_030156305.1 Bacteroidales bacterium
GGTTCATTTTTCTTCAATCTCTTCAAGATGTTCTAAACCTTCAATTTGCATCGATTTTGATAATTTGGAAATATTTTTCAGGTCAATATTCCCCTGGATACTGATTAATGCATTTTCATTTTTGCCGCCGGCAATCAGCAATAATTCAATGATTTTACCATCTTTTTCATTAATAAGGAATTTTACATCCTGGCCTTTCTCTTTAATAACCATCAGCTCCTTGTATTTCGAGAGAGGAAGTTTGTTCATTATTTCGGTATAAAAATTTGCATTTCCAGCGTAGGTTTCGTCCGTTGATAAAATTTTTATTCCGGTTAAATTTTTCACCAGTTCATCAAATTCAGGGTCATCGGTTTCCATATCAGCAAACATGCTGAACATATAGCTAGTAATGTACACTGATGTAAAGCCTTCTTTGCCGCTGTATTTCTCAAACAGTTCATCAACAGGAGTGTTTTGAGCTATTAAAAGAAATGGGCTAATCAGCAAAACTAAATTTAAAATGATTTTTTTCATGATTTATTTATGTTTAATATATTTATCTGTAACACTGTATTTCTGAACAGGTTTAAGTTCGTTTAAACCTTGATTAAATGTGCTTAAAAGGATAAGTTCCTCTTTTCCTTTGTTAATTTTCTGAATAGGTTCCAAATACTCAGTACCTGAGTTTAATTTTGAGGATACATATAGTAAAGCTTCTTTTGCTTGTAAATAGGCTAATTCAGGATTCTCGTACGTGTCGTTAAAAGTAATGGTACGTTGTTTATTGATTTGGTTTTGAACAAAGAAAAAGGAAACCACAAGAATTGCAATACTTGCAGCAATACTTAAGGAGTAATGAACTAATTTTCTATTTTTAAGGCGATTAATGTGTTCATTTTTTTCAATATTATTCCAAATTTCATTTCCTAAGTCCGGTAATTGGTTGGTTTCTTTGGCTTCTTCTGTGGTAAAAATAAAAATAGCCTTGTCTTCAGCAAATTCTTCATCCACTTCGTTTGCTGTAAAGTAATTTTGCAATCGCTTTTCTTCCTCTAAAGAAGTTTCACCGTTATAATATTTCTCTAACAGAGCTTTTATTTGTTCCCGGTTCATGGTTATAATATTTTTGTGTTACTATTTCTCTTACCTTTTTCCTTGCTCTTGACAAGCTTACTCTTACAGTATTTACATTCATGTTTAAAATCTGCGAAATTTCTTCATAGTCATATCCTTCTATATCGCGTAATTGAATAATCGATTTTTGTGGTTCCTTTAAGAGGTTTATCGCTTTTTTTACTCTTTTAACCACGATGTTCAATTCTTCGTGTTGTTCTTTTTCTAAGTGAGTATTTTCCTTTTCTTCTTTAATATTTCCTTTTAATGGTACCGTTTTTTTAAGTTTTATGTTATCAAGGCATAAATTCCGCGTCATTCGCATGGCTAAAGCTTCAACATTATTATATTTGTCCAGTTCATTGCGCATATTCCATAGCTTAATATAAATTTCCTGAACAATATCTTTTGCTTCATCTATATCTTTCATAAAGTGGTTGGCAAATCCCAACAACTTACGATTTAAGGGCAAAATATTTTCTTTAAAAGCTTCAGCAGTCATTTACTTATCATTCAACAGGCTTGTAAATTACAAATATTTTTTTAGAAAGGGAGTTTATTTACTCCCTTTCTTATTCGTTTTCTAAGGCTTCTAAATGTTCAAATCCTTTCATATGGACTGACTTTGATAATGACGCCATTTCTTTTAGATTTATCTTACCTTTAATACTAATCACTGCATTTTCATCATTGCCTCCGGCAATTAAAAGTAATTCTTCGATATCATTACCTGCGTATTTTGCATAAAATACCACATCGTTATCTGTTTCTTTTACGGCCATAAGTTCCTGGTACGATTTTGTATCAACCTGATTGATAATTTCCTGGTAAAAATTAATATTTTCCGGGTTCAAATCATCTTCCATAGCGATAATTCTAATATTATCTATCATTCCTTTCATTTGTTGAAGGCCTTCATCATTTTCATCCATAGCTGTCACGATATCAAACAGATTTTTATTAACAACTACAGTTGTAAATCCCTTTTTTCCCTGATATTTTCCAATTAACTGGTCTACAAAGTCTTGTGCGTTTGTAAGAAAAGGAAAAATGAGTATTGCGATTATTATACTAATTCTTTTCATGATATTTATTTTTTAAATTTGTTAGTAAATTGGTTTAACATTAGAATCAAGCTTAATTCAATATCAAGACGAATAAGTATCTTTATCATTACAATAAAAAATAATAAAATAGCATTAATTTTGTATAATAGTACTAATTAAGTAGTTATATCATGCAACAAATAGGTAAGATCATTATTGTTATTGGTATTTTTTTAATTATTCTGGGGATAATATTTTATGTATTTAGTGATAATCTTCAGTGGTTTGGCAATTTGCCGGGAGATATTAAAATAAAGAAGGAGCATTTTACCTTTTATGCTCCCATTACAAGTATGATCCTGATTAGTATTATTATAAGTTTTATTCTTTGGCTAATTAGCAAAATCCGTTAATCGGTAAAATAAGGCTTTAGTTGTTTTATCAGCTCATCCGGGGCACGTCTTGGTTTTCTTGAATTTTCATCAACAAACACAAGGGTTGTTTCACCCTGGTTTAACAGTTCCTGATTTTCATTATAGATTTCATAATAAAAAGTAATTTTTGCCTTAGGTAATTCTTTGATGATGGTTTTAACAGTTAACAAATCATCGTAAACAGCCGGTTTATAATATTTTACATTCAAATTTCTCACAGGTAGCATAATCCCCATTGCTTCAATTTTTTTATACGGAAAACCAAAATGTCGCATCAACTCTGTTCTTCCTACTTCGTAATATAATGGATAATTACCATAATAAACATAACCCATTTTATCGGTTTCGCCGTATCTTACTCTTAGTATAGTTTCAAAGGTAAACATTGTTTAACATTTATTTAAAAGGAGAGTTTGGTTCTTTCGCCATGTGATTATAAAAAAGTTTGTCGAGTGATGTTGGAATTATACGTTGTAAAAGCACAGATATTTTACCTTCGAAGGATATAATAATATTACGTTTTCGATGTAAAATACCTTTAGCTATTTTTTGGGCTACTTTTTCAGCAGGTATTAATTTATTTTCATTTAAAGGTGATTCTCCCTGAGGTGTTCCATCTGCCAATAGGGCAGACTTGCGAACGTTTGATGCTGTAAATCCGGGTGCAGCAATTAATACATGTAATCCGTTTTTAAGATTTTCGATACGTAAGGTTTCTAAAAATCCGTGTAAGGCAAATTTTGAAGCTGAATAGCCCGAGCGTCCGGGTAACCCATGAAACCCGGCAATGGATGTTACACCTACTACAGAACCTTTTGATTGAAGAATATACGGTAACGCATATTTTGTGCAATAAACAGCACCCCAAAAATTTACATCTAATAATTTTTTCATAACGGCTAAATCAACATCTTTAAATAGTGCGCGCATAGAAATGCCGGCATTATTTAACAAAATATCAATTTTGCCATATTTTTCCAGGGTTTTATCGATAAGATGTTTACATTCTTCTTCTACTGTAACATCTGTTTTAACCGCAAAAGCATCATATCCTTTTTGGGTTAAACTATTTTCAAGTTTTTTTAGCTCATCGATATTACGCGAAGCGCAAACAACTTTAGCTCCCCGGGCTGCAAAATCAATAGCACATGCTTTTCCAATTCCGGATGAAGCCCCGGTTATAATTACCACTTTATCTTTCATTAATTTTTAAAAGTTAATTGTTAGTATTAATAGGTATGTAAAACTATTAAATTCCGGTTATTTAACGAACATTTAATCTATTTTTTATTTTTTGAGGAGTAAATTATTTTACGAGTTTGTTTTCAATGACATGAAAGTCAGTTTTTTGGAATAATTATTCAAGATTTTCGCTATAAAATTTTTGTTTTAAAAAAATAAGGTGTTATTTTTGCATTCCAATTGACTCAGTAGCTCAGCAGGTAGAGCACATCCCTTTTAAGGATGGGGTCCAGGGTTCGAGCCCCTGCTGGGTCACAAAAAAGCAGAAAGCCTGATATTTTATCAGGCTTTTTTTATTTTGAAGTTTTTTTGTTAGCGAGAAGTTTACCTGCTGGGTCATAAAAAGAGAAGGAAACTTAACTTTTTGTTTTTTATAAAGAGCTGTAATATAAATTGTTATATTTTTAATCTGAACCGATTGTTTAAATGAAACATCCATGCACTGAAGTTCACAAAAATGGAATGAATATAACACAGGGGTGTTCTATAATACCAATTAATGAACTAAAATATATTCTTGTGCAATAAATTTTCTTATTTTTAAATTTTGGTTTTAAAATTTATGATATTAAATTTACAAATTCAATTTTAACCGACTCAGTAGCTCAGTTGGTAGAGCACGTCCCTCTTAAGGATGGGGTCCAGGGTTCGAGCCCCTGCTGGGTCACAAAAAAACAGAAAGTCTGATATTTTATCAGGCTTTTTTTATTTTGAAGTTCTTTTGTTGGCGAGAAGTTTACCTGCTGGGCCATAAAATAAGAAAAGGAAACTTCTCTTTTTATTTTTTTATAAAAATCTGTACTATAAAGTTTTATATTTTTAAACTGAACTGATTGTTTATATGATATAAATTTTCTTATTTTTTTTAATTTAAAATTTGGTTTTAAAAATTAAGATATTAGTTTTGCAAACGCATTTTTAACCGACTCAGTAGCTCAGCAGGTAGAGCACATCCCTTTTAAGGATGGGGTCCAGGGTTCGAGCCCCTGCTGGGTCACAAAAAGCAGAAAGTCTGATATTTTATCAGACTTTTTTTTATGATGCGCTTTTTAAAATTGCTTTATTGATTTGCTTTACAAAACCTGGCCCATTGTATATAAAACCAGTATAAACCTGAATTAATGTTGCTCCGGCGGCGAGTTTTTCCAGCGCATCTTCTACGGTCATTATTCCACCAACACCAATAATAGGCATATTTCCTTCTGTTTTTTCATGCAGATATCGAATAATTTCAGTTGAACGTTTGGTTAACGGAGTACCGCTTAATCCTCCCTCACCAATTTTTGTAATTTTATCTTCCGTTGTTTTTAATTCTTCTCTCGACCTTGTCGTATTGGTAGCAACAATACCATCTAACCCTGTAATATTGAATGTTTCAACTACATCATCTAATTGCTCCCGGGTTAAATCGGGCGATATTTTTAATAAAATGGGTTTGTATTTTTCTTTTGTTTGTCGGATTTTCGTTAATTTATTTAATATAGTAATGGTAGAATCTTTGTCTTGTAATTTGTCTAAATCTTTAATATTCGGGCAACTTAGGTTAACTACAAAATAATCTACGTACGCATATAACCTTTCAAAACAGTAAACATAATCATCTAACGCATTATTATTAGGAGTTAAGGTGTTTTTACCTATATTTCCACCAATAATAACTTTATGATGTTTGTTTTTTAATTTTTTGACTGCATAATCTATCCCTTTATTATTAAATCCCATCCGGTTGATTAGTCCAGAATCTTTAGGAATTCGGAAAGACCTTGGTTTTGGGTTCCCTGATTGTGGTTTGGGAGTTACAGTACCAATTTCTATAAATGAAAATCCAAAAGAGGAAAATTGATTATACACTTCGGCGTTTTTATCAAAACCTGCTGCAAAACCAACAGGATTATCGAATTTTATACCGAGAAAAGTTCGTTTTAATTGTTCATCTTTTACTGAATAGATTCTTTTAATTAATGATTGAATACCAGGAATTTTAAAAGCAATTTTTAAAATAAATACAATAAGATGATGAATGGATTCGGGTGGAAGAAGAAATAGTAGGGGTTGAATGATTCGTTTATACATACAATTTTTGTACAAAGATAATATTCTTTTATGATATTATTTAAGGTTTATATTCTTTAAATTTACCGTCATTATAAAATATTACAATTCGTTCAATTTTCTGTTTATTTTCATTTCCTGTCATATTGGGTTTAACTGTTTCAGATTTTTTTAATTCCATATTATCATCCATCGTATTATGAATATGCGATTCTCGTGAGGTTAATTTTTTATTTTCCTCAGAGGATTGAAAATCCTGGTCGAACAGCGTTTTTTGATGAATATACATTTCCCCTTTTCCTGTTATTAGCCATTGGGCATTTAAATCAGGGTAGGCTATCAGAATTTTTTCAATAAAATCAAAGCTTGGTTTATTTCTGCCGGATAATATATGAGAGATACTTGAACGCTGCACATCAATCATATCGGCAAGTTTTGTTGCTGATATTTGTTTGTCTTTTAAAAGCGCTAATATTCGTTCTTTCATTTGCTTTATTGTTTTTACAAATGTAATTAAAAAATAGTACAAATGTAATAACAAATGTAAACTTAAGCGGTTACAAATGTAATTTATTAATATTATCGATGATTTCAAAAATTAGGTAAATAATTAATCTAAAATGTGCATAAAAGCATATGGTTGCATATAGTAATTAGTGCATCTTAGAAAACACCAGTTTTTTTAGTGGCGTAATAAAAAACGTCAAGAACAAGGTTTGCGAAGAATTGGCAGCCAGGAGTTTACTGACGTAAATGACTGGTTGCCAATGCGAGCGTAACGCAGTTATTGACGTTTTCTTATAGCCACTAAATATTAAAGCATTCCTCGCCTGTTATGTTAGCCTTTATGAATCAAATATTACAATATTTATAAATAGGATGGAAGCATTATAACTACACATATTAATCTTAAAAAATCCATTTATTTAACCAATACTTTAAATATATTCTATAAAATGCTGGTTTATTGTTATATATATTAACAAATTAGCTGAAATTATATTATTTAATTCAAAACCATCAGTTAAATTTAATTTTTTACTTTATTTAATCATTATAACTAACTGATATTATGATTATAATAGCTATTTAGAATAATTATTCGAAGTAGACGATATTTATGTTTATTGTATGTTACATAAGTAATTAATAACTTTTTACAATTTGTTTACATTTGTATAATTTAGCTTGTTTAAACAGTTTGATATGAAAAATTGTTGTAATAATATTCAAACCTTTTTTAGATTAATAAATTAAGATTCCTTATTTTTGTTTATTTAAAGAATCAATTTAAACCAATAAATATATCACTATGAAACTATTAGAAGGTAAAACTGTTATAATAACCGGTGCAGCGAGAGGAATTGGCAAGGCAATAGCCTTAAAATTAGCTGAATATGGAGCTAATATTGCATTTACAGACCTTGAGTATAACGATGCAGCAAAAGAAGTTGAACAAGAATTAGAAAAGTTCGGCATTAAAGCTAAAGGTTACGCATCGGATGCCAGTAATTTTGAAGAAACACAGCAAGTTGTAGATAAAATTCAAAAAGAATTTGGAAGTATAGATGTTTTAGTCAATAATGCTGGAATCACACAAGATACGTTATTAATGCGAATGTCTGAGCAACAATGGGATGCTGTAATTAAGATTAATCTAAAATCGGTATTTAACTTTACTAAAGCTGCACAAAAATATATGTTAAAGCAAAAATCAGGTTCCATTATTAACCTAAGCTCTGTTGTTGGTGTAGCTGGAAATGCCGGACAAGCAAACTATTCTGCATCTAAAGCAGGAATTATTGGTTTTACCAAGTCGGTAGCAAAAGAAGTCGGCTCAAGAAATATCCGTTGTAATGCTATCGCGCCTGGTTTTATTATTACCGAAATGACGGCTAAACTTTCTGAGGATGTCAGGAAAGAATGGGAACAAAAAATTCCTTTACGCCGGGGTGGTACACCCGAAGATGTTGCAAATACAGCACTGTTTTTAGCCTCAGAACTTTCGTCTTATGTGAGCGGCCAGGTTATCAATGTTTGTGGAGCAATGCAAACTTAGTGTTCTCCGAAAAATATTTATACCTTAAAAGCACTTATATCAATTTTATAAGTGCTTTTTTACATTTTTCTTTTTATATTATAATTTTGTAATAATTTTTTTTACAAATAATAAACAATTTTGGCACTTATTTTGTGTTTATTAAACAATAAATATTAATAAAAATGAAATCAAACAGAATTTATTTTCTTTTTTTAATAATACTGGCATTCCTATTACAAAATTGTGCACCTAAAATTAAATCACTTACCATTGAAACCATTTCTCCTTCAAGTATTAATTTTCCCAAAAATGCTAATAAAATAGCTTTTGTTAACTTCGAAAATGATATCAATAATGATGGAAACATAGATTCAATGTTATATAACCTCATTACCAATGAAATGGCATTAGGATTTAGAGATGCTATTTTTTCGGCTGCATCTATTGATACTTCCG
>JASGMZ010000129.1 GCA_030156305.1 Bacteroidales bacterium
CGGATCATGTTTACAGGTTATGCTCGAAAGTGAAAAAAGAGCGAATCAATCCATTAAGGTATTTCTTTACGGACAAAAAAAAATTACTTTTGCAGATAGTATTAAGCAATTTTTACCGGTTAACTTTAATAATGATATGTTATGAAGATTAGTATTTAGCTAATATTTTCCTGAAGGCTGCATTTGGAATGGTACCTGCTTCATCTTCAGAATACTCTGGCTTAAGGCGATTAACAAAGTACATCTCCAGATCTACATCATTTTTTACTTTAATTTTTCCACGGTAGGTAAAGTCAAAATAATCTTTAATATATTGATACGTATCACCTGATACATTTACTTTTCCAACCTCACCGGATTGTTCCATTCTACTGGCTTTATTCACTGCATCACCCCAAATATCATAAGCAAATTTCTTTTTCCCAATAACTCCGGCAATAACCTCTCCAGTGTGTATTCCTAATCTTAACTCCCAGGGATGTTCATTATTTTTTAGCTTCTCATCCCGAAAATCATTCATGAATTTTTGAATCTTCAATCCTGCTAAGGTAACATCAATGGGATTACTTTTATTTCGCAGGGGCAATCCACCGGCACACATATAGGCATCACCAATGGTTTTTATTTTTTCAATAAAATGATCTTCAATGATTTCATCAAATTTTTGGATATAAATATTGAGTTCTTTAATTAACTCCTGGCTATCCATGGTATTGGTAAGATGAGAAAAATCTTTAAAATCGGTAAATAAAATAGTTACCAGCTTATATTGTTTTGAACGGGCAAAACCTTTTTTCTTAAGCTGCTCAGCAGTTTCGAAAGGTAAAATATTAAGCAACAACTCATCGGATTTCTTTTTCTGCTCCTCAATAAATTCCTTTTGTTTTTCAATTTCCTTTCGCTGATTATCTAAAAGAATGTTTGTATTTTCAAGATTTTCTGCAAGGGTTAAAAGGTTCTCATTTTTAGCTTCCATTTGCTCTTCAACCTCTTTCAAATCAGTAATATCCGATTCTATTGAAATAAATTTTATGATTTCATTTTGTTCATTTAAAACCGGGGTTAGGGTGGTTTGAATCCATTTGTAATCCTCTCGTTTAGTTTTCCATTTGCTTTCGTAGGAAACACTATCTATTTTCTTTTCTTTACAAGTTTGGATAGCATTATATAATTTTGGATTCTTTGCTTTGTCAAATAACGTTTTCTCATATTTTTCTTTAAATTCATCGAAAGTGTAACCATACATTTTCTGGAAACCTTCATTAACCCACTCAATCCATCCTCCAGCATTTATAATAAGAACACCAGTAGCTGTTTTTTGGGCAACAATTGCCAGTTCTCGAAGTAATTCATGCTCTTTATAAATTGCATGCTGAAACTCCCTTCTACTTTCAGAAGCTTCAAAACGCATTAACAAATCATCCTTATTAAAAGGTTTACGGATAAAATCAACAATTCCATACTCAAATACCCGATCAAAATTAGTTCGGGGAGTATAAGCTGTAATTAATAAAACAGGAATATCTTGTAATAATTTATGCTGCTTAAGAGACATAATACTCTCAATACCTTCTTTTACAAGAGTATCCTGACTAACTAAAATAATATTTGGTTTTAGTTCAAGAGATTTTTTATAAATTTCTTTTTTCGATGCCGTGAATATACGAAATCTGCCATTTTCTTCCTGAAGGAGTTCTTGCACTTGTGCTACAGATTCTTTATCATCATCAGCAATCAAAATTTTATATTCCATATGATTTTATACGGTAATAAGCGTTTTTTGTTAAATTAAAATCTAAAAATATAATTTTATATCGAAAATATTAATATAGAAATCAACTTTTCAAACCATAAAAAAGCATGTTCATCAAATAAACAAACAACTTTATAAATAATTAAGCATGTATAGAGAGATAGCGAAATTAAAAATTTTGGATTAAAAATAAATTAATTTTACCTTTAGTAAATTTTTAATCTTGTTTACTATCAAGAAGTTTATTATTTACATAGCATTAATAGGAATTATTTTTAATCAATCCTATGCACAGCAAATTCCGGAAAATATTAAAGATGAACTTTCCGGCTACCAGGAACTTATTAGTAAACATCAAGAAGAAGGAAACCAGGCACTTGAGCTTGAATACTTAAATAAAGCAGCTTTTTTATGTTGGAATAATCAATTATTATCCGAGGCTATTCATTATTTTGAGCAGGCAGTAGAGATTAACCAAACGCTGGATAACAAAAATGGTTTACTGTTAGGGTACAATTATTTGGGGATGCTCCATGGAGAAATGAATCAGCATCAGAAGGCACTCGGCTATTTTGAAAAAAGTTTGAAAATAAGTCGACTAATCAAAAATAAATCGAGCATTGCATCCGCATTAATTAATATAGCCCAAACTCAACAATTGCTTAATAATTTTAATGAATCAAACAACACCGCATTTTCTGGGGTTGAGGTTGCCAAAGAAATAAATGAATTAAAATATGTTCGTACTTTTTATGGAATTATTGCCGAAAATTATAAAGAATTGGGAAACTCGGCCAAAAGTATCGAATACTTCGATTTGTTTGCATCAATTGATCAATATTTAAAAAATCAAGAGATAACCAACATTAAGCAAAAATCGAGCGAAGAAGTTAACAAAGCGCAAGCCGAAAAAAATAAAACTCAACAAGAACTTATCAAACAAAGTGATAAGTTAAAAGTAACAGAAGATTCGCTAGCTGAGATTGAAGCAATTACCCGAGAGCAAAAAATGCTTCTTGAATTAAAAGAATTAAAGATTAGTGAACAAGAAGCCCAATTAAAATTTGAAAGGTTAGTTAAAAATATTTTCATTTGGGGATTTGTCGTTATCCTTATTTTCTTACTCGTTCTAATTGCATTTTACCGACAAATTAGAGTACAAAAAAATCATATCCAACAACAAAGAGATACCTTAGATTTACAAAACAAAAAAATAAACTCAAGTATTCAATATGCAAAAAATATCCAAAGGGCAATTTTACCGGTAGATAAAGAGTTAAATAAATTTTTTGACTATTTTATCCTTTATCGTCCAAAAGATATTGTTTCAGGAGATTTTTACTGGTATGCAGAAGTTAATTCCACTATATATATAGCTGTTATTGATTGTACAGGGCATGGAGTACCTGGTGCATTTATGTCAATGATAGGAAACCGGTTATTTAATGAAATTGTTTTAGTAAATAGAGTTAGCGATCCTGCCAAAATATTAACCATTTTAAATGTTAAAATTATTGAAGCCCTAAAACAAAAGGAAAGTGATAACAGTGACGGAATGGATGTTTGTTTAGTTTCAATTAACACAAAAAACAACCCTAAAAAAGTAGTTTTTAGTGGGGCGAAAAGGCCTCTGATCATTTACAAAAATCAAAAAAACGAATTAATTGAAATTAAAGGAGACAGACATTCAATCGGAGGTTTTAAAAATGATGAACAGGCCAAACAATTTACATCTCACGAAATAGATATTGAATTAAACGATATTTTGTATCTTTCATCCGATGGATTAATAGATCAAAATAATGAAGCAAGAAAACGATTTGGTAGTTCTAAATTAAAACAGCTCATTTCGGAAAATGTATCACATCCGATTGCAAAACAAAAAGAGATTATTGAAAAAGAACTAGATAATTTTCAGGGTAATGTAGAACAAAGAGATGATATTACATTACTCGGATTAAAAATTATTTTATAATGATTGATCAGGCTACAATTAAACAGAACCTATTTAAAAGAACACTTTTGTCGTACCGTGGGCCTTTTTATATTGAACTGATTTCGGTTTTCGGATCAAATATTAAAGACTTTACCAAAGAATATGATAATACGCGAAGAAAACTATTTAGAATATTTATTGAACTTTCGCAAAATGTTTCGTATTATTCTGAACATTTTCATATGGTAAATAATGTTCAGCGAATTGGATTAGGAGAAATGGATTTAAAAGAGTATGAAACTTTCTTTACCTTTACAACAAAAAACAAAGTGAAAAATTCTGATGCTAAAATACTTTCTGAACGATGCAAATTAGTTAATCAATCAAACCAGTTGGAATTACGACATTTAAAACGAGAACAAAGAATGAATTCGCCTGGTGAAAAATTTGGCGCAAGAATAGGCCTCATTCAGGCAGTGATGTTATCTAAAAACCCATTAAAATACAAAACAGAAAAGATTGATGATAAATTTTCGATGTTTTCAATTACGGTTAAAGTTGATAAAAATTAAATAGTATTAATCATGGACAATATAACCCTAAAAAGCTCACCTGATACACCTTATTTTCCAGAAGTAAATTTTGATGCCGACAGTGGAGTTTGTGAAATCTCGGGCGAATCATATATGGAAGAGACCTACAAATTTTATCTCCCCCTTATTAACTGGATTAAAGATTACATAAAAAATACTAATAATAAAATTGAACTAGTCATAAAATTAATTTATTTAAACACCAGCTCTACAAAATGTATACTTGATATGCTTGATGTATTAAAAGAGTATCAAGACAAAGGAGGTGATGTTAAAGTAATATGGTATTACGATATCCAAGATCCTGATATGGTTGATGAAGTAGAAGATTTTGAAGTGGAATCGGGCATAAAAATTGAATTGCGAAAATTTGAACCATAAAAAAAATATTGATCAGTAAATGATTAAAAAAGCAGGGGTATAAAATATTCCCTGCTTTTTATTTTTTATTAAAAATACTAACCCTGTTTTTACTTAACAAATGACACCCAGCCATGCGGATCTGGTTCATCACCATACTGAATAGCAACCAGTTTATTGTAAATTTTTTTAGATATAGGCCCGGGTTTGCCATCTTTACAAAAAGTATATCGCTTATCCTTATCGATATCATAAATTTCGCCAATAGGTGAAATAATTGCAGCAGTACCACATGCGCCAACCTCATCAAAGGTTTCAAGCTCCTCAATATCAATCTGACGACGCTCAACTTTTATTCCCATATCTTCAGCCAATTGCATAATACTCATGTTAGTAATTGAAGGTAAAATCGACGAAGACTTTGGTGTGATATATGTATTGTCTTTTATTGCAAAGAAATTGGCAGCACCAATTTCGTCAATATATTTCTTTTCTTTTGAATCGAGATACATTGGTGAACCATATCCTGCTTCTTTTGCTTTTATTACTCCTCGCAGGCTGGACGCATAATTACCACCCACTTTAATATCGCCGGTTCCCAATGGTGCTGCACGATCCGAATCACGAACAACAGCAATTTTAACCGGATTAAATCCTTCTTTAAAATAAGGGCCAACAGGAGTTACAAATACTGCAAATAAATACTCGTTGGCTGGTTTTACTCCAATTTCTGCTCCCGAACCTATTAAAAGCGGACGGATATATAGAGCAGCTCCGGTTCCGTGAGGCGGAACATATTGCTCGTTAAGCAATACAGCTTTATCTATCGCTTCTTTAAAAATCTCTTTGGGCACCGGTTGCATATATACACCATGTGCAGAACGCTCCATACGTTTAAAGTTCTCTTCCCAGCGGAACAACCTGATTTTTCCATCTTTACCACGGTAAGCTTTCATTCCTTCAAAAGCTTCTTGCCCATAATGTAAAGCGGTTGCTGAGATATGCAGATTCAAATACTCAGAGGATGATACTTCTAACTCACCCCATTTACCATCTCGAAAATAGCATCTAATATTATAATCGGTTTTTCGGTAACCGAAAGGTAGCTTACTCCATTCTAAATTTATCATAACCATTTGTTTTTAATGAATAAAAATTATACTTCAAAGATACAAAAATTGAAATTTATTACAGAAAATTTCACCTATTTCACAACATAAATTTCAAACAACACGTTATTAATCAACGCACTAAAAATAAAAAAGGCCGAAACAAAAATGAATCGGCCCATAAATCATTAAAATTCGGAAATATTAATTTATTCCTAAATTCTTTAATAAAGCATCAATTTTGGGCTCTCTGCCTCTAAATGCAACATACATTTCCATCGCATCTTTGATGCCATTTTTAGCCAATACATTCTCTCTGAATGATTGTGCTGTTTCCTGATCGAATATTCCATTTTCCTTAAATGCTTCAAAAGCATCTTCGTCTAATACATTAGCCCAGGTATAAGAGTAATAGCCTGCATCGTATCCTCCCATAATATGATTAAAATAGGTGCTTCTGTAGCGAGAATATATCTCAGGGATTAAACCGATGCTATTGAGATATTCTTTTTCAAACTCCATTACATTTAAATCAGGGTTTTCTTCGGTCATGGTATGAAATTTCATATCTAATAATGATGCCGCTAAAACTTCTGTTAAAGCAAAACCCTGGTTAAAATTAGCACTGGCGTGTAATTTGTCAATTAATTCATCCGGAATAACTTCACCGGTTTTATAATGCTTAGCATACATTTTTAATACCTCTTTTTCAAATGCCCAATGTTCCATTATTTGCGAAGGCAACTCAACAAAATCCCAGGCAATATTACTGGTTGTATACGAAGTCTCAGAAAATAAACCATCTAAAGCATGCCCAAATTCATGAAACATCGTTTCCACCTCATCAATACTTAATAAAGCTGGCTGTTCGCCACTTGGACGTGTAAAATTGGTAACATTATTTACCAAAGGAGCCACTTCTTTTCCATCTTTAGTAAAATGATGTTCGCTGAATCCTCCACACCATGCACCACCACGCTTACTGGCTCTTGGATGCATATCCATAAAAAATAAAGCAAGATGCGAGCTGTCGGCTTCTTTTACTTCGTAAACGGTAGTTTCGGGATGAGGAACAGGAATTCCATCGATAGGAGTAAATGTTATACCATATAATTTATTAGCTACATCAAATATTCCCTGACGTACATTTTCCAGTTCGAAGTATGGCCTTACTTCACTTTCATCTAGATCATATTTTTCTTTACGTAATTTTTCAGTGTAATAAAACCAATCATGAGGAGCCAGTTTAAAATCGCCTCCTTCTTTATCAATCATAGCCTGTAAAGCAGATCGTTCTTGTTTTACCTTTGGCAGGATTCCTTCCCATAATTGATTTAATAAATCAAACACATTTTCAGGATTCTGAGCCATTCGATTTTCTGTACGGATAGAAGCATGATTATCATAACCTAATAATTTGGCACGTTTTACCCGTAGATTTAATATCTTTGCTAAATTCTCTTTATTATCGTATTCATCATCATGGTTTCCCTGATTCACATAGGCATCATAAATTTCTTTTCTTAATTCACGATTTTCAGCATATTGTAAAAATGGAATCATGCTCGGTTTTTGAATGGTAAAAACCCATTTTCCATCTAAACTATCTTTAGCAGCAGTTTCAGCAGCTGCATCGATGGAGGCTTGTGGTAAACCGGCAAGATCTTCTTTATTATCAATTACCAGTTTATATCTGTTTACTTCAGCTAAAATATTTTGGCTGTAATCTAAGGTTAAACCCGATAATTCCTGATTTATCTTCTTTAATTCTTCTTTTTTATCTTCAGGTAAAGCAGCTCCGCTTTGCACAAAACCCTTATAATCACCCTTTAATAAAAATAGCTGCTCATCATTTAAATCAAACTTTTCCTTATTATCATAAACTGCTTTAAATCGCTCAAAATATCTGGGGTCTAAGTTAATCTCATCGTAATGAGCCGATAATTTTGGGTAAATTTCCTGAGCAAGCTGTTGTATTTCATCTGAAATGTTAACGCTGTTAAAGGTACCAAAAACAGTACTTACTTTATTTAGTAACTCTCCTGCATAATATGCAGCTTCAACAGTATTTTCATAGGTTGGCTCTTCAGCGTTTGTAATGATTGCTTCCATCTCTTCCTTATGCTCTTTCATAGCTACCTCAAAAGCCGGAGCAAAATGTTCAATTTTAACTTGTTCAAATGGTGGTACTCCATACGGAGTATCCCACTCACTCAATAAAGGATTCGTTTCCTTTTTACTACAGGATACCATAAAAATCCCAATGATTAGAATACTTAAAAAAATCTTTTTCACAATATTTAAATTTAAAAGTTAATATATCCATTAATTTATTCGTATTTATTCGACAAAAAACGTAATTAATAGTTTAATAAAAGTAAACAAAAGTAATGTTATTTCCACTTTTTTACTATCAAACCCTAAAATATATTTTTAATCATTGCTATACTGTGAGCGAACATAATCTGAGCTTTTATTTCTTATTCGTCATTGCGAATGCCGTGCCTGCCGGAAGGCAGGAAATGAAGCAATCTCTTGATATTAAAACAGATTGCTTCGTCGTTCCTCCTCGCAATGACGTGGTAAAAAGTTCAGTTTATAACCATTTGTAG
>JASGMZ010000130.1 GCA_030156305.1 Bacteroidales bacterium
AAATCATATCCTGCTACCGGGTCAACCGGTGATGGTTATGAGCTGGCAAAACAAGCAGGCCATTCGCTGGACACTCCTCAACCGGCTCTTGTCCCTCTCGAAACAGAAAAAGATATCCCCAAAAATTTACAGGGCTTAAAACTAAAAAATGTACTTGTTGCTGTTTGGGTCAACAACAAAAAAAACACCGAATCTTTCGGCGAGCTGGAATTTATGTCTTTCGGGCTATCTGGCCCCATAATACTAACCCTTAGTAGAAACATTGTAACCGAACTTCAAAAAAACAACAAAGTAGAAATATTTATTGATTTAAAACCGGCCATGGATGACAAAAAATTGGACTACAGGCTTTTGCGTGAAATAAATGAAAATGGCAAGAAAAAAATTTCCACCGTGTTCCGCAACATCCTACCGGCAGCATTGATTCCTTATTTCATTGAAGTTACCGGTTTAAATGAAGAAAAAGAGTGTCATCAGATTAGTGCAAAAGAACGAAAGAAAATCCGCTATACCCTTAAAAATATGTCCTTTCGAATTTCCGGTTTTCGTTCGTTTAAAGAGGCTATTATTACCGCAGGGGGAATTCCAACCCATGAGATATCCTCCAAAACCATGGAGTCGAAATTAACCAAAGGCCTTTTCTTTGCTGGTGAGGTTATTAATCTGGACGCAGATACTGGCGGTTACAATCTTCAAATAGCATACTCTACCGGTTGGCTGGCCGGAGAGCACAGTGCTTCTTTATATTAATCTCAACAACCGGACGAACGCGTCATACCGATATGTGTTCAATCCTGCATGCCGGCAGGCAGGTGTGTAATTTTAGTTCGCTACCGCTCCTAAAATTTTGTGCCAACGAGGACAGATCCAAGCTTGCTTGAGCTATGCCGAGTGCAGCCAAAATTATGCAAATTACATTGAACATCAATCGGCATTA
Organism: Bacteroidales bacterium; assembly: GCA_030156305.1. Classification (GTDB taxonomy): domain Bacteria; phylum Bacteroidota; class Bacteroidia; order Bacteroidales; family UBA12077; genus UBA12077. Next base: position 938 of record JASGMZ010000130.1, read on the forward strand.
TACTGAAATTCAGGCTGTTCAATAATATTAAAATCAAAATAAATATATTTATTATTGCATGATTGAACGCAACTTGGTATCAGTTCTGGAAGGAGACTATTAATCTTAAGGGTTGGATTTTAATCATTCTTAACGAACGGGTTCACCCGTTCGTTTAACCAGAAAGAATATTTAATATTCATAGGCAAAAACCGGCGGGTTAACCCGTCAGTTATGAAACCCATTTTTTATGAAATGCTAAAATTATTTTTCCCGGGTTACCACGTAGTTCACCAACTCTTTTAGTGCGTTTTTAGCTTCATTATCGGGCATATCCTCCAAAATATCTACCGCTTTTTTCTTATATTCATGCATTTGTCGAGAGGCGTATTCAATTCCTCCTTTTGCAATTACAAAATCGATAACCTCCTGCACTTTTTGTTTATTCTTATTGTGTCTTTTTACAACGCTTAACATCTTCTTTTTTTCAGTTAAAGAAGATTTATCCAATGCATAAATAATGGGGAGGGTCAGTTTTTTTTCTTTAATGTCGTTTCCGGAAGGTTTCCCAATCCCACCATTATTCTGATAATCGAGCAGGTCATCTTTAATCTGAAAAGCCATTCCCACATACTCGCCAAATTGCCACATTTTTTCAACCAACGAATCATCTGCGCCGGATGATTTTGCGCCACATGCTGTACATGCAGCAATAAGAGAGGCTGTCTTTTTACGGATTATATCATAATAAACCTCTTCAGTAAGGTTCAGTTTCCTGGATTTTTGAATTTGCAACAATTCCCCTTCACTCATCTCTTGTACCGCAACAGATACAATCTTCAATAGCTCATATTCATTATGTTCCACAGCTAGTAAAAGGCCTTTTGAAAGCAAATAATCACCAACTAACACACTAATTTTCGATTTCCAAAGGGCATTGATGGAGAAAAATCCCCTTCGTTCATACGACTCATCCACCACATCATCATGAATTAAAGTGGCTGTATGCAAAAGCTCTATCAACGATGCACCCGTATAGGATGATTCGTCAACCTTATCTTTTAACATCTTTGCCGTTAAAAACACAAACATGGGACGCATCTGCTTACCCTTGCGCCGTAGTAAATAATTCATAATAATATTTAATAGAGGCACCTTGGTTTGCATGGATGAACGGAAAAAGGGTTCAAACTTTTTCATTTCATCTTTTATGGGAACTTTTATTTTATCAACAACAGACATTATTTGATTTTTATATCGATTCAAATATACTAATTAATTCATTCAGCAAAAATGAAAACAAAAATCAGTTGATGATGTTCATACAAGAAAGGTTTTAACAATTATTACAAATTAATTTCACAAAATCAACACCTTAAACCTAAAAAAATGATATTTGTCATCATTCTAAAATAAGATATTTATATATTTGCATTTGTCTAATTAACACAAATAAAAGTTAAAGAAAATGAATATAAAAGACTTAACCATAGATCAATTAGAGGAAGCGGCTAATATGCTAAAAGCTATTGCCCATCCAATGCGTATTGCTATTTTAAATTACCTTGATGACGGGAAAAAACTTACCGTGACAGAAATACACGAACTATTAGGAATTGAACAATCCACTACGTCACACCATCTTGGTATTTTAAAAGATAAGGGTGTGCTATGCTCCAAAAGAGAAGGAAAAAATACCTACTACTTTTTAAAACACGCTAACTTAAGCAATATTGTGGACTGTGTAAGTAAATGTACTAACCCATAAATTCAGAATAGCAAACAAAATACTTTTACCATCCGCTAACTGCTGGATGGTTTTTTTATTAAATAATCTTTTAAAAACAAAAGATTAATATCTTTGTTCTGACAAACATCCGCTTTAACATTTTAAAAATGACAAAAATTAGAGTAACCAAAGAGTTTAACTTTGAAATAGCACATGCATTGTGGAATTACGACGGGCCTTGTGCAAATATACATGGACATTCTTACAAAATGTTTGTCACAGTAATGGGCACGCCTATTGAGGATGAAAACAACCCTAAAAACGGAATGGTAATTGACTTTGGCGATTTAAAAAAAATTGTAAATAATGAAATTATCCACACCCTCGACCATGCTATTATTTTAAAAAAAGATGCTGCCGAAAGCTTAAACTACATGAACAACCCAATGTTTAAAAAACAATATATTACGAACTACCAGCCTACCTGCGAAAATTTGGTGTCTGATTTTGCAGAAAAAATTATGAAAAAACTTCCTGAAAGGCTAACGCTTCACAGCATTAAATTACACGAAACGGGGACTTCTTTTGCCGAGTGGTATGCTGAGGATAATTTATAAATTACCCTTTTAACTCTTTTTCCAAAAGTTTTAAACGGCTTTTAGCCGTATCAAAAACATTTTTATCCAGCTCTATCCCAATAAATTTTCTTCGCTGCATTAAACAAACGGCTCCTGTTGTTCCTCCGCCCATAAAAGGGTCCAAAACCGTCTCGCCCATATACGAGACCCTATCAATTAAGTCCGACATTCCTGAAATAGACTGTCCCCAAAAATGAAAAGCTTTATCATTGTCATTTACATTGCTTTTTACCACATCTCCCATCCATTTATCCGGCTTTCCTTTCGTAAACCATAAAACCGGTTTCCAAAAAGTATTCACCTTTCGTTGCCATAGTTGTGGCGACTGCCCTCCGGGGGTTAAATAAGCCAATGTCCAGTTATAATTTAAACCATCTACCTCCATTTGCTTTAAAATCTCCGGAAGATACGATTGTCCGGCCATAGCAAAAAGCGAGCCTCCTGGTTTTAAAACTTTTATAGCAAACAAAGCCAAATCGCGATAAAGCCCAATATATTTTTTTGGATACGGGGGGTCGGTAACGATTAAATCAACCGAATGTTTTTTAAGGTCTGTTTCTCTAAAATCATTATGGTAAAGTGTCATTTGATTTACCCCGCTTTGTGCAACAAACTCTTCTAAACGGGCAAAGGGATAACGATTGCCTTGTAAAAACTTTTGAGCATATTTCCCATTTAAAATGCTTTGTTTGGCATATTCAATGGTTTGTTTATTATTTTGATTTTCCCTTTTTTGAATTTCGGAAATTAAGGTTTGCTTTGTGTTTTCTAAATTAAGTTCTGCATTAATTTTATCAATAAATTTTCGGATATCTTTATCTGGATATTTTTTTAAATACCGTTCAATCCTAATTTGTGCTTTGTTTTTCTGTTCCTTATCTAAACCCGAAGGTAATAATTTCATATAATTCACAAGAATATATTTTAGTTAATTAATTGGCCTTGTGGAACATCCATGTTATATTCATTCCATTTTTGTGAACTTCAGTGCATGGATGTTTCATTCGCATTTATTTATGTTATACTTCTACTATTCAAGTAAATACAATTGCTAATTTTTACTTCTGTATTTCAAATACCATGGAACCCTCAAAATTTATTACTCATAAATATTGTTTTTAATTTGGTATTCGTAAACTCAGCTTCGCTTCGGTTCATATCCTTGCCTGCCTGTCCTCTCGCCTGAGGCGAGACGGATAAATCCTCCTCCGGCGGGTGAATTCGGCAGACAGGTTGTGTAATTTATTGCATGAGGGTTTCATAAACCCATCTGTTTTAGCCAGTCTCCAAAATTAATAATATCCTTTGGATTTATAGTTGTTTTATAGTTTTTAGGTATAACCACGCCAAAAATCTCAAATCCTTTTTTATAATCAACACAATCCCACGATTTAAAACCATTTGCTTTACACAAAATATGAAAGTCAACACCAGCTTTTGGCTTGTAGCGGTACGACCCAAAAGAACCATCCTTTTTAGGCCCGGAAACATCTAAATATAAAATTCGAGAGGGTGTTTTTAATTTAAAATCATGGCTACAAATTCTTGTCCACTGGTGGTAATTATCGGGTTCCATATAATGTAGTGGATAATATTTTTTAAACCACCCGCTCACATGATGTTCAATAATCAATCCGCGTAATTGCCCGGCTTTTCTGGCTTCGCTGTTGGCATATTTTGTTAGCATATACGGAGCACGCATTTTTTGCTCTTCCAACGCATGTTGATACCATTCAGGATTAAAATCTATTTTCACGTCCCTATTTTTTATTCTTCCAAATTCCATTAAAATTAACAATTCCTCATCACTTCCGCAATCAAAATTTAAAAACTTAGTAAGCCATACTGTTAAGAAGCGTAAAATTAATTATCTTTTAAACCATTATTATTTTTGACAGGGATGTTGTAATTTGGTAGTTTGCATTTTAAGTTGATTTTATATTTAAACTAAAACTTTACCTTATGCCTAAAAATCTTTATCTTTTAGATGCTTATGCATTAATATACCGTTCGTATTACGCATTTATCAAAAACCCCCGTTTTACTTCCAAAGGGTTAAACACATCGGCTATTTATGGATTTACCAACACGCTGATTGATTTAATCGCGAAAGAAAATCCATCGCATGTAGCGGTGGTTTTCGATCCTCCGGGCCCTACCTTTCGCCACGATATGTATAAAGAATATAAAGCACATCGTGAAGCCATGCCCGAAGATATACGTAAATCCATTCCTTATATCAAAAATATTATAAAGGGTTTTCGAATTCCTATTTTGCAAGTTGATGGATACGAAGCCGACGATGTAATTGGCAGCTTGGCTAAACAAGCAGAAAAAAAAGGTTTTACGACCTATATGATGACTCCGGATAAAGATTATGGGCAGCTGATATCCGACCATATTAAAATGTATAAACCCGGACGTGCCGGTGGAGATATGGAGATTATCGATAAAACAAAAATATGCGAAAAATTTAAAATCGATCATCCTGAACAAATTATTGATATCATGGGATTAATGGGCGATAGCTCGGACAATATTCCCGGAGCACCGGGAATTGGTGAAAAAACGGCCATTAAACTGATAGAACAATACGGCAATATTGAAAACATCTACAAAAATATTGATGACATAAAGGGAAAACAAAAAGAAAAACTCCTTGAATATAAAGAACAGGTCATGCTCTCCAAAAAGCTGGTAACCATAAAACTAAATGTCCCTGTTAAAATTGATGTAAAAAAGTTAGTGTTAGACGATCCGGATGAAGAGCTATTAACAAAACTTTTTGAAGAATTAGAATTTAGAAGTACTGCCCGGCGGCTGTTCCAGAAAGAAATCATTACAACACAAGCTGGTAGTGTAATGCAGGGAACATTGTTTGGCGAAAACGATACGGATAAACAGGCTAACCAGGAAACTAAGAACATATCCAATACCAAGCATGAATATATTTTAATTGATGATGAAAAGAAACGAAATAAACTAATTGATCAACTCAAAAAATTAAAAGAATTTTGTTTCGATACTGAAACAACAGAACTCAACCCACACAACGCAGAAATTGTTGGCTTTTCTATTTCGTGGGAAGTACATAAAGCCTATTATATTCATATTCCAAAAGAACAAAAAGAAGCACAAAAAATATTAGATGCCTTTAAAGATGTCTTTGAGAATAAAAACATAAGAAAAATCGGGCAAAATATTAAATATGATATTTTGGTGTTGAAAAATTATGGCATAAAAGTACAAGGTGAAATATTCGACACTATGATTGCGCATTACTTACTTCAACCCGACTTGCGGCATAACCTGAATTACCTTGCAGAACAATACCTGGGATATAGCCCGGTAGAAATTGAAGAGCTGATTGGCAAGAAAGGAGCTAATCAGGGTTCGATGCGCAATGTGCCGCTTGATAAGTTAAAAGATTATGCCGCCGAAGATGCCGACTTAACCTTCCAGCTTAAAGAGCTATTTGAAAAAGAGCTGGAAAAAACCGGATTATACGATTTAGCAGAAACCATTGAAATGCCCTTAATTCCCGTATTGGCCGAAATGGAAAGTGAAGGAGTAAAAATCAACACCGATGCTTTAAATGATTATGCAAAAGAGCTTAATAAAGAGTTAATTAAAATAGAAGAAAAAATTATTGATCAGGCAGGCATTTCCTTTAATATTTCATCACCCAAACAGTTGGGCGAAATACTTTTTGATAAATTAAAATTAGACCCTAATGCAAAAAAAACCAAGTCGAAACAATACTCTACCAGCGAAGAAACATTAGTAAAACTTGCCGATAAACATCCAATTGTTAACGATGTACTTGAGTTTAGATCGCTAAAAAAATTATTATCAACCTATATTGAAGCATTGCCCAAATTAATCAATAAAAAAACAGGAAAAATACACACTTCTTTTAACCAGGCTATTGCAGCCACGGGGCGTTTAAGCTCAAATAATCCAAACTTACAAAATATTCCGATCCGCGAAGAGCGTGGGCGGGAAATCCGTAAAGCCTTTATCCCTAAAGACAAAGATTACGTTTTGCTGGCTGCCGATTATTCACAAATAGAGCTGCGCTTGATGGCCCACATGAGTCAGGATGAAAAAATGATTGAAGCCTTTAAAAACAATACCGATATCCATACGTCTACCGCTTCTAAAATTTTCCACGTGGAAAATTTATCGGAAGTTACTAAAGAACAAAGAAGAAAAGCTAAAACAGCTAACTTTGGAATCATATATGGTATTTCTGCCTATGGATTGTCGCAACGCTTAAATATTCCACGAGCTGATGCTAAACAATTGATCGATGAATATTTTAAAGGTTTCCCAAAAGTAAAGGAATATATGGATAAAAGTATTGCCGAAGCTCGTAAAAAAGGATACGTGGAAACATTAATGGGACGAAAACGATTTTTAAAAGATATCAATTCACGAAATGCAACCGTTCGCGGTTTTGCCGAAAGAAATGCTATAAATGCACCCATACAAGGTTCTGCTGCTGACATTATTAAACTGGCTATGATTGATGTTTTTACCGAGTTGGAAAAACAAAACTTTAAAACAAAGATGATTCTTCAAGTACACGATGAATTAATTTTTGATGTTTATCAACCCGAGTTAGAGAAGATAAAAGAAATCGTTAAAAACAAGATGGAAAATGCAGTAAAACTAAGTATTCCGTTAACGGTGGATATGGGTACCGGAGCAAACTGGTTAGAGGCGCATTAATGAAAGCAGCAGCCCAAAGCGGCAGGAGGCAGTAATAGAGCCAATATAATTAAATGTAAAATATCGAATATCAAATGTAAAATGTAAAAGTTGTTTTTTCTTTGTAACCGTACTGTTTTGTTGACTTAACTTTTTCATTCGATATTCGATATTCGATATTCGATATTTATTAAACCTAAACACTTATATACTGTGAGCGGGCATAATCTGAGCTTTTATTTCTTATTCGTAATTGCGAATGCCGTGCCTGCCGGCAGGCAGGAAATGAAGCAATCTCTTGATATTAAAACAGATTGCTTCGTCGTTCCTCCTCGCAATGACGTGGTAAAA
>JASGMZ010000131.1 GCA_030156305.1 Bacteroidales bacterium
ATACCAAGTTGCGTTCAATCATGCAATATTAAATATATTTATTTTAATTTTGATATTCTTGAACAATCTGTATTTCAGTATAATGCCGATTGATGTTCAATATAATTTTAGGAGCGATAGTAAACTAAAATTATACAATTGAACACATATCGGTATTACCTGTTTTTTCTGTTAAAAGTGTATCGCAGACTAAAAATATTAGAGTATAATGCAATTGATTGATCCCCAATGTCTGTTAAGGCATAATCAATGCTAAACCCGTAGATATTTAATCCTATACCGAAGTTAGGTTGCAGGGTTAATGATTTTGAACGGTCGAAATCTTCAATGCGCTGAAAGTTACCCACCCCAAAGCGTACAAATACAATTTTACGATAATCAATCTCAATTCCCATGTGAGGATCAATGCTCACCGGGTCGGCTTCGATAAGTACATGACGTTGCCCATCGAAAGTAAAATCGGCATCAACCTCAACCATGGCGCTAAAATCATTGTAAATGTTAAAATCCTGCGAAACGCCGAGTAGTAATTTAGGTAAGGTAATTTCCAGCGCATTTTCGGGTGCAAAGTTAAAGACAGTGTCCTGTACTTCCACTAACAGCTCATCTTCGTTAAAACTCCAGGCATTAAATGTAGAGGTAATATCGCGGGCTAAAAGGCCAAATCTCCAGTTGTTTTTTTGATACTGTAACCCGGCATCGAGGCCAAAGCCCCAGGCATTTGCAAACTGGCCAATGTTACGATAAATAACCTTAACACTGGCTCCGTATGAGAGATTGGGCATTGGTGATTTGCGGGCATATGAAATCATAAATGCATAATCGGCAGCCGAAAACTTTGAAATGCGGCCGTAATCAATATTTCCATCTTTATCGATTAAATCGGTGGTGTTGGGAATATCATCCACGCCAAAACGAATAAATGTTGCTCCCAGCCAGCTGTTGGTGTCTAAATCCATTGCTGCTCCGGCATAATCATATTTGGCTATTCCGGCAAAATATTCGGCATGCATCAGGCTGGCATCAATGCTGTTTTCAATAGAGGTAAGGCCGGCCGGATTCCAATATCCCGAGGTAACATCAGTTACATTCGCTACGGTTGAATTGGACAGGCCTAATGAACGGGCACCTACTCCAATGGATAAAAACTCGTTGGAATATTTAGCTGTTTGGCCTAATATTGGCATTGAAAACAACAGCAATAAAAAAAATGTCAGATATCTTTTTGCCATCTATGTAAAAATAATTACTCTTCTTGTAAAATAAGTACAATTCAAAATCTTATTTTAATCCTTTAGGGCTGAACTATAATTTTTAACTTATTTTTGTATAAAAAATTGTACGAATATAATTAAATATTACCTATGCGTTTTTCTGTTAAAAGATATATTCCAAATTTTGTCACATCGTTAAATTTACTTTCAGGATGTTTGTCTATTGTATTAGCCTTTGAAGGATATTTGTTGCTGGCTGTATACATGATATTTTTAGCAGCGCTATTTGATTTTTTTGATGGGATGACTGCCCGGTTATTAAAAGTCTATTCAGAAATTGGGAAACAACTCGATTCGTTAGCCGATATGGTTAGCTTTGGAGTAGCTCCTTCGGTTATTGTGTTTTCTATGATGAAAAATATCATTTATGATTCACTTTATCTTCCTCCATTAGAAGATTTATCTTTTACAGCTATTTTGTTTTTGATATCTCCTTTCCTTATTGCTGTATTTTCAGGAATAAGGCTGGCTAAGTTTAATGTTGATATTAGACAAAATGATTCATTTATTGGACTTCCTACTCCCGCCAATGCGCTGTTTTTTGTTTCGTTATATATTATTACTTTAGTTAGTGATAACAACCTGGCCAATCATTTAATCCAAAACAAAGTATTTCTTTTAATCTTAATCCTTATTTTTTCTTTACTTTTAATTGCAGAATTTCCTATGTTTTCCTTAAAGTTTAAGAATCTGGGATTAAGAGGGAATAAAATTCGTTTTATTTTTATTGGATTATCTGCTGTTTTATTAATATTATTGCAGTCAATTGCAGTGCCTGTTATTATTATATTATATATTTTATTATCAGCAATTAATAATTGGATTTATAACTTAGATTAATATTTAGCATAATGAAATTTTTAGCAGAAATAAATGTAATGCCTTTAAAAGCATTATTAGACCCTCAGGGAAAGGCTGTAACCCATAGTATGAAAAATATAGGTTTTAATGAAGTGTCGAATGTAAGAATTGGCAAACATATTACCCTTGAAATTGAAGCCAAAAGTAAAGAAATTGCTATGGAAAGAGTAAATGAAGCCTGCAATAAGATTCTTTCCAATCCGGTAATGGAAGGGTATGATTATACGCTTAAAGAAATTAAATAGTGGCTATAAGAAAACGTCAATAACTGCGTTACGCTCGCATTGGCAATTAGTCATTTACGTCAGTAAACTCCTCGCTGCCAATTCTTCGCAAGCCTTGTTCTTGACGTTTTTTATTACGCCACTAAAAAAACTGGTGTTTTCTAAGATGCACTAAATAACAATTACTTGTTTTTATTTTTTTTTGTGGCAGCAATTTTATTCATTACTTCCGTTTGTTTTTGAATGGATTCTTTGTGAACTAACTGAAGTAATTTTTTGATAAACTCTTCGGATAGCCCCAGCTTTTTACCCTGTTTAAGCCGTGTGTTAATAATTTTTTCCCAGCGCCGTAACTGAAGGATGGTTACCTCATTTTTGCTTTTATATTTTCCGATTTCCTCAACAATATCCATTCGTTGCGAAAGAAGTTCGAGCAATTGCTGGTCGATGGAGTCGATCTTATCACGCAAACTTTCTAACACACTGATGAAATCGTTATTTTTTACCGATATTGACCTGATTATTAGTTTATCCAGCAAATCATCCAACTGCTTAGGCGTTAATTGTTGATTCATATCACTTAATGCAGCCGTAGGGTTAATGTGTGTTTCAATCATCAAACCATTCATATTCAAATCCATGGCTTTTTGGGCTATTTCAGGAATAAATTCTGTATTACCTGAAATGTGGCTTGGATCGCAAATAATAGGTAAGCTGTGGCACATGCTTTTTAATTCAATAGGAATTTCCCATTTGGGAATATTTCGCAGTGAAGTGGCTTCGAAAGGATAGAAACCCCGATGAATAGCAGCCAGCTTATGAATTCCTGCTTTAAAGAAACGCTCCAACGCACCAACCCATAGTTGAATATCCGGGTTTATCGGGTTTTTTACCATTACAGGTTTATCGTATCCTTTTAAACTATCAGCCAGTTTTTGCACTGAAAAAGGGTTAGATGTTGTTCGTGCACCAACCCATAAGATATCGATATTATATTTGACGGCCAGTTCAATATGTTCCGGATTAGCTACCTCGACAGTAGTCAGAAGGCCTGTTTCCTTTTTAACTTGTTGCAGCCATTGAAGTCCCTGCTCGCCAACACCTTCGAAATTTCCCGGGCGTGTTCGTGGTTTCCATATTCCAGAACGAAAAACTTTTACTTTGTTCTGTTTAGCAATGGCAATTGCTGTTTGCATAACCTGCTCTTCGCTTTCAGCGCTGCAAGGGCCTGCAATGAGTAGGGGCTCTGCTAACACTTTGGACCAGGAGCTTATTTTTGATATGTTTTTGAGTTTAGGCATATTATAAATTTCTATAAATCATTAAGATTTAGGAATTCTAATAAAGAAATATGCTTAATACCTTCATCTGATGACGTAATGGGAAATTCATCCATAGTAATAACATATTTTGGGTAATTATCTGGAATTTGTTTCAAATTTCCAAACTCACGATCTATAACCTTTTGATTTAAAAGTAAATATGTTACCTGAATATAAACATATTCATTATTTTTTTTCGCAATAAAATCAATTTCTTTCTGTCCATTTTTTCCAACATGTAAAGAATAGCCTAAATATTGTAAATGATTACAAACTATATTCTCCATAATCTTGCTTATATCACCAGGCCTGTATCCAAGAATTGAATTGCGAAGCCCTAAATCTGTAAAATAAAATTTTTCTCCACTTTCAAAAATTTTCTTTCCTTGTATCTCTTGCCTTCTGAGTCCTTTTATGAAATATGCCTGTTTTATATAATCAATATAATTTATGATTACCGGAACAGACTTACTGTTTTTTTGCGATTTCATAAAATCGGCAATTTTATTGGCAGATGTAACATTTCCTGTATTGTCTGCTAAAAATTGTATAATATTTTCGAGAAAAGGAATATCTCTTAGTTTATGTCGGCTGATTACATCACGAAAAAGAATTGTTGCATAGATATTCCTTAAGTAGTCAAAAATGACTTCATCATTCAGGGGCAAGTTAATTAAATATGGTAATCCTCCATATTTTAAATATAAGTTTAAACTGTTCCGGGTATTTGGTAATTGATGAAATTCAATAAATTCAAGAAAAGATAAACTATGTAATCTAATTTCTATCTGTCTTCCGCTTAAATAAGTAGCAAGTTCTCCTGAAAAAATAGCAGAATTACTGCCTGTACAATAAATATCATAATTGCCCTCCGTTAACAAGCTGCGTAAAGCTTTTTCAAACCCGTGAATTTCCTGAACTTCATCAATAAATAAAAAATTAGTATTGTCACTGCTTTTATCTTTTACAAATCCTAAAAGTTGATGATAATCAGAAATAAAATCAAACTCATACTTTTCTTTATCAATAAATATGATTCGACTTTCAGGAAACTTTTGATGCAAATTGTCCTTTATTTGTTTTAAAAAATAACTTTTGCCAACCCTGCGCTGTCCTGTAATTACTTTAATAAGCTGTTTATTTATATAAGGTTCTATTTGTCGATGATAATTTTCTCTTATGTAATTCATTCTATAAAATATAATTAATAAAGTTATACAAATGTATAAATTTATTTAGTATAATTAATAAAAATCTTTTTCTTTTAATTTTTATTAATCATACTTTAAAAGCAATAAGTGATAATTTAAAACAAACTGAATTTATTTTATAGCTATTTATCAAGGTCAGATGTCTGGTCGTATTTTTTTATCGCAAAAACCGAAAGTTTGTAGCTAACCCAAATAAGTACCGGCCAACTGATGAGCCAAAGAATTTCTGTTAAATATGTCATAAATTTTGTTATTTAGAATTAATAAACATGGATATCTTCACCCATTTCTTCTTTATCAATTTTTTTGTTATTAATTGATTTCCATGCATACCATATATAGGCAGCAACAAAAGGAACCATTAAAGAAACATAACTCATCACAGTTAATGTGTATTTGCTTGATGAGGCGTTTTCAATGGTTAATGAGCTTTGTAAATCAAATGTTGAGGGATAAAAGGCGGTATGGTTAAATCCGGCAACAAGAAATAATGCAAAAACCGTTAATATTGTACCGGGCCCGGCATACCATATCCCGTTGGAGCAAGCTTTATGAATTGATTTTCCTATACCCAATAAAACCAATAATACACCCGCAATAAAGAGGATTGCTACCACAGGCATTTGTAAAAAATTATGCAGATATTTATTAGGCTGCATAAATATCTCTTTTGTTTCCGGATGATAGGCAAAACCATCGATAAACAGCAGCCATATAACAAAAGTTAAAAAGAAAATCACAAAAAGTATTGCATTGTATATTAGCTTCTTTTTTGCACGGCTGGAAATATTGTCATCATCAATATTATTCATAAAATATAGGATTCCAAGTGTTCTTGCCAGAAAAAATACAGCAAATCCAAGCGAAAGGTTATGTGGGTTTAAGGCTAATTCAAGCCCACGGGCTGCACCTTTCCAGTGTGAAAAATTCATTCCATTCACAAGGAATTCAGATCCAGTAAAGAATGTTGCCACAGCCGTTCCCAGCAGAATCGTACCCAGAGCGCCATTAATAAAAAGGAATGTTTCATAGGTTTTTGCTCCTAAAAAATTATTTGGTTTTGACCTGTATTCGTAAGAAACGGCCTGAATAATAAAAGCAAAAAGGATAAGCATCCATACCCAGTAAGCACCTCCGAAACTAGTGGCATAAAACAGCGGAAATGCTGCAAATAAAGAACCTCCGAATGTTACCAGCGTGGTAAATGTAAATTCCCATTTTCGGCCTAAAGAGTTTACCAGCATGCGGCGCTCAATATCTGTTTTGCCTAAAGAATAGATTAGTGTTTGGCCGCCCTGAACAAATAGAAGAAATACAAGCGTTGAGCCAAGTAGTGAGATAATAACCCACCAATATTGTTGTAATGCAAAGTGTGATAAAGTTTCAAACATTTTAATGTCCTCCTTCTTTAGGTCCGATTTTTATTTGTTTGGTCATGATTTTTATTTCTGCAATAAGCAGTGCTGTAAAAATTATAGCAAACAGCCAGAAGGTAATTTGAACGGCGCTGGCATCAATATTTGATACGGCTGCTACCGTAGGCAATAAATCCTGAATGGTCCATGGCTGCCGGCCTACTTCGGCCACAATCCATCCCGACATACTGGCAATGTAAGCTAAAGGGATTGTAAAAATGGCCAATCGCAAGAGCCATTTTTTGGTTTCCAGCTTGTTTTTAAATATTAAGAAAAGTACAACAACAAATAACAGCACAAAATAAAATCCTAAAACCACCATAATGTGGAAACTATAGAAGGTTAAAGGAATATTTGGAATAATACTTTTGGGGTCGTTTAAAAATCCGTATCCAAAGTATTGGAAATTTTCTCTAAAAACTTTTAACGATTGTTCTTTAATGCTATCATTCCCATTTTCTTTGGCCATTTTATATTCAGACAGAGCCTTAATGGATAGTTTTCCTTTTTCAATTTTTTCTGTAGCTGAAATAGCCTTTGACACTTCCCCATTTTCATGGGTGATTGGATAACTCCCTTCAACCAAATCTTTAACTCCCGGCACAAAAGCATTGAAATCGCGATAACCTAAAAATGAGAGTAATTTTGGTATTTCTATTTTAAACACATAATCATCTTTATTATCTCCGTATTCTTTCCCGGGAGTTGGCATTCCAATCAGAATTAAACCGACTCCTTCCGAACCTTCATATAGTCCTTCCATGGCAGCCAGTTTCATGGGTTGTTTTTGGGCTACCTGATATGCCGACCCATCGCCTGTATATATCAGGAATAAGCTGCTAAGTAAACCAAAGACTCCGGCAATAATCATACTGCGTTTAGCCATTAATTGCTCACGGCCTTTTAGTAAAAACCAGGCACTCACTCCAATAACAAAAATTGATGCTAAAACAAATCCGGAAGTTATGGAATGTAAAAATTTATTTACAGCTACCGGTGACAGGAAAACATCCCAAAAATTTAGCATTTCATTTCTTGCCGTATCAGGATTAAAATGCATCCCAATAGGATGTTGCATCCAACCGTTGGCTACTAAAATCCACAGAGCCGATAAATTGGCTCCAATGGCTACTAACCATGTAGATACCAGGTGAAATTTTTTACTTACTTTATTCCATCCAAAAAACATTACAGCAATAAATGTTGATTCAAGAAAAAAAGCCATAATTCCTTCAATGGCTAAAGGAGCACCAAAAATATCGCCCACGAACCAGGAGTAATTTGACCAGTTGGTTCCAAATTCAAATTCGAGAATTAACCCCGTTGCTACACCAATAGCAAAATTAACTCCAAATAAGGTCATCCAGAATTTGGTAGCTTTTTTCCATACAGGGTCACCTGTTTTTACATAAATGGTTTCCATAAACGCTATGATAAAGGTAATACCAAGCGTTAACGGAACAAACAACCAGTGATACATGGCTGTTAAGGCAAATTGTGCCCTCGACCAGTTTACCAAAGCAAAATCAAAATTTTCAATCATTATCTGTATTTTTAGGTTTTGTAAGTTGTTCTAATACATATTCGCTCTTCTCTTCTTCAGTATCAAATTTTTCATTCAAGAAATTTTTAAAAAAGAAAAGTTTCAATATAACAAAAATGATAAAAAGTTTTATCAGGATTAAAGCCCATAATTTTTTACCTACGGTCATGTTTGTAAAACCTTCGTAGTAGAAAGAGAAAATGCGTTTAAAAATGTTTTTCCTCATCATGGATGCAAATAAATAAATTACTACACACCAAAGATAAAAAAAATACGAAAATGACAATAGCGTGCTACCAAGGAATAATACCGATATGTGTTCAATCCTGCCTGCCGGCAGACAGGTGTGTAATTTTAGTTCGCTACCGCTCCTAAAATTTTGTGCAACTGACGAACGAAGCAAGTGCAGAGGCAAAGCTTGCTTTGACTATGCCTTGCAAGGAGGAAGAAGACGAAGTCAAACGA
>JASGMZ010000132.1 GCA_030156305.1 Bacteroidales bacterium
ATTTAACGAACACCTTTAAAATATAATTATTGTAAGTAAATGAGGAAAAAACTTTCAATGATACAGCAAAATTTCTAATTTCTAATTTCTGATTTCAAAATACTAATAATTACAAATTTCGAATTTCAAATTTCAAATTACTGATTTTTCTAAAAACATAAGTAACTGAAAATAAATTAATTACTAAAATATAAACAGATAAAAATGTAAATTTATTGCATCTGATTTTTACTCCGTGAAACTCTGTGATAACCTCTGTGTCCTCTGTGTTTAAAAAATAATGTGTTTTACCACAGAGTTACACAGAGTATGGCTCAGCGTAACACAGAGTAATGAAACACCCATGAGCTAACGCACACACAAGGGAATGATTATATAACGAAACTTGAAATTTGAAACTTGAACTTAGCGAAGCGATATCACAAATACCTTTAAAATATAATTATTGTGAGTAAATGAGGAAAAAACCTTCTATGATACACCAAAATTTCTAATTTCTAATTTCTGATTTCAAATTACTAATAATTTCGAATTTCGAATTTCTGATTACAAATTTTTCCAAAAAACATACGTAACTGAAGATGAATTAATTACTAAAATATAAACAGATGAATATAATATGGATGTTCGTAAAGTTTTAGAATTTGGTGCCCGATTTGTTATTCATTCCTCAAAATTTTGGGAACTAACCGAAAAACTGCCTATGATTATTGAAATAGTTGATGAAAAATAGAAAAATTTTATCATCAAATTGAACTTATGCTCAAAAAATATCTAAAGGCTTTATGGGAACAATTGATCCGGTGAATGTATATATAAAGCAGGCAACAAAAAATAATTTTATTAATATACAAACCGGGCAACCGGAGCAATATCCTGGGCAGCGAATTCTTTATTTTGATATTTATAATACCCTGTAATCCCAATCATTGCAGCATTATCGGTTGTAAACTTAAATTCAGGAATAAAAGTTTCCCAACCATTTTTTTTAGCTTCTTGAATGAATGTATTGCGTAATCCGGAATTAGCAGAAACACCTCCAGCAACAGCAATTTGTTTAATTCCTGTTTGTTTCGATGCCAATACTAACTTTTCCATTAAAATATCGATAATAGTATATTGTATACTGGCACACAGATCATTCATATTATTTTTTACAAAGTCAGCGTCTTTTTTCATCTCATCTCTAATAAAATATAAAAACGAAGTTTTTAAACCGCTAAAGCTATAATCTAAGTCTTTAATTTTAGGTTTGTTAAAGGTAAAAGCTTCTTTATTTCCCAGTTTAGCATTTTTATCAATCACAGGGCCACCCGGATAAGGCAAGCCAATTACTTTTGCACATTTATCAAAGGCTTCACCGGCAGCATCATCAATAGTTTGTCCAATAATTTGCATATCCAAATAGTCTTTAACCACAACAATTTGCGTATGCCCCCCCGAAACCAATAAACATAAAAAAGGGAATTCCGGTTGTTTATTTTCTTTTTCAAATTGTTTAATAAAATGAACTAAGATATGCGCTTGTAAGTGATTAACCTCAACCAAAGGAATATCCATAGCTAAAGCAAAAGATTTTGCAAAGGATGTGCCTACCAGCAAAGAACCTAACAACCCAGGGCCACGGGTAAAAGCAACAGCACTAACCTCCTCTTTGCGAACACCAGCTGTTTTTAACGCCTGGTCTACTACAGGGATGATATTTTGTTGATGAGCCCTAGAAGCCAATTCGGGCACGACTCCCCCGTAAGCCTTATGAACATCCTGATTTGCAATATAATTCGATAAAATATACCCGTCTTTAATCACAGCTGCAGATGTGTCATCACACGATGATTCAATTCCTAATATTATAGTGCTCATTTATTCTGTGGATTTTAATATTTTTATAATTTTTTTTAGTTCTTTTGCGTTAGGTAATTAAAGGGCAAAAGTATTAAAAAATTATATAAAATATTAATCATTGTTTTACTGGTTATTTTTATTGTTATACCAGCAACAGCCTACTTTGTTTTACAAAATAACAACGTACAAACTTATATTACCCAAAAAGTCGCAAAAACAGTATCAGAAAATTTGAATGCCAAATTCCAGGTCGAATCGGTTAATTATCGATTTTTTAACAAAGTAGTTCTAAAAAATGTTTTTATTGAAGATCAACAAGAAGATTCGTTATTATTTGCAAAGGAATTAATTGCCAATTTAAGAAGCATAGACTCCAAAAAAAGAGAAATTGATTTTAACAATATCAACCTCTTAAATGCACGATTTTATCTAAACAAAACCGATTCGCTGGCTCCGGTTAATCTTAAATTTATTATAGATGCAATTAAACGCGACAGTACCAATACGAAACCCCGATGGGAGATTAATTTTAGAAATATTGAACTGCATCAAACTGTTTTTCGTTATAGAAGTTACAAAGAGATTAACAGAAGCAATAGTATAGATTTCAGCAATTTGATTTGTTATATTGATGATTTGGATGTTCGAAACCTGACAGTAAAAAATAAAGTGGTAAATTTCTATATTAAGAACCTAAAATTTACGGAACAATCAGGTTTTAAAGTTTACAATTTAAAAACAAATATGAGTATTGGAAAACAACACATGTTGTTTAAAAATATAAAAATCAGAACACCCAACTCTTTTATCTACTCCGACTCATTATCGTTTATCCATAATGATTTTGAAGATTACAAAAAGTTTACCGAATTGGTTAACCTTGATTTTACATTCCAAGAATCTAATATTAGTTTTAATGATATTCAATACTTCTCGCCTAAATTGAGCAATATTGATTTAAATCTTGTCGTTTCTGGACGAATTCACGGAAGAATTAATTCACTTAAAGGAAAAGATGTTAAATTTCAGGTTGGTAACCAAACCGAACTAATTACAGATTTTGACTTTAACGGATTGCCAAACATTAATGAAACATTTATATATGCAAACTTCAAAAAATTTAAAACGGCTATTAAAGATTTTGAAATTATCAATAAATTTACAGCAGGAAGTAAAAAATTTACTATCCCTCAAAATCTAAATACACTGGGTGTAATAAATTATGAAGGAATCTTTACCGGATTTATGGATGATTTTGTTACCTATGGAAACTTTATCACGGATTTAGGCAATATTTCTACCGACTTATCTTTAAAACCTGACACATCACAAACACTTGCTTTTAATGGAAAATTAGCAACTACGGACTTTAGGGTTGGAAAATTAATTAATAATAGTGAAACCATTGGTAAAATTACGATGAATGCACAAATTAAGGGAGTGATTGGTAGAGATAAAACCATAAAAGCAAATACGGAAGGTGTTATTCAAAACATTTTAATCAACAACTATAATTATCAAAATATTATTCTCGATGGATATTTAACTGAAAAAACGTATGATGGTATTTTAAGTATTAGCGACCCAAATATAGCGTTAGATTTTATCGGAAACATTGATTTTTCAACTGAAGTTCCTGTTTTTAATTTTACAGCTAATGTACCTAAAGCCAAATTATACGGACTAAATATTGACCCAAAAGATACTTCTGCTTTATTATCTTTTAATGTTAATGCTAATTTTACAGGAATAAACTTAGACAATGCGGTAGGCGAAATTAATTTTTCAAAAACAAACCTAACGAAACTCAACGAAACGATACATTTTGATACCTTAAAAATTATTGCAGAACAATTCCCGGACACACATAAAATTACCTTAAAATCTGATTATATCGATGCAATGTTAACAGGAAGCTACCAACCGTCAACCATTTTGCAGTCGATGCAAAATCTGTTTTTTACTTATATGCCTGCTTTAATAAAGAATCCAACAGACACATTAACAAATAAGTTTTCGAATAATTTCCAACTTAATGTAGATTTAAAAGACACAAAACTTTTAACGTATTTTTTTCTTCCATCGATTAAAATAAGCGATAGCGCAAAAGTTAATATACAATACCAGGAACCTCAGAAACAACTTATTTTAAGTGCACTTGCCGAAAAAGCATCCTTTAAGAAGCATACTTTCGATCAACTATCTATAAAAGCTATTTCAAACGATAGTATTTTTACCATATCAACAAAAACAAAAAGTATTCTGCTAAACAATCAAATATATCTTGAAAATTTTAAAACTACCTCGATTACAAATCAAAACGATATTCATCTAAAAGTCGATTGGGATAATAACGATGAAAAAGATGAATACAACGGAAAGATTATAGCTTCAACGATTATAAAACAAAAAGAAGCATACGATGATCCCACCTTTAATATCACCGTTTTACCCTCAAAAATAATTGTACAAGATTCACTTTGGAATATTCATAAATCAACCTTAAAAATTGATTCCACCGCTTTTGCCATTGATAACTTTACCATTAATCATAAAAATCAATACCTTAGGGTCAATGGGAAAATATCAGAGAATACAGAAGATTCCCTATTTTTAAGTTTCTCCGATATCAATCTTTCACATATTAATATTTTGACACAAAATAAAAAACTTGAATTTGATGGGAGGATTAACGGGAATGCAAGCTTTTCAAGCCTTTACCAAAATCCGTTATTTCATTCAGAAATTTCGGTAAATCATTTAAAATTAAACAACCAAAAACTAGGCTATATGCAAATCTTTACAACCTGGTTAGAAGACAAAAAAGCCATTAAGATTGATGCATATACACAACAAGACGATATAAAAAATTTAACAATTTCGGGTAATTATTTTCCGGTAGATCAAACAATCGATTTTGATATCCATTCAAAACAACTTAATCTTTCTATCCTTAATCCATTTCTCAGCAATTTTGCCTACGATATATCAGGGAAATCCTCAGGAAATGTTAAAGTAAATGGAATATTAAAAAAACCCGTATTTAACGGTAATTTGGAACTAAATAATGCTAGCATGGGCATCGATTTTATTAAAACAAAATATTATTTTACAACCGAAACAAAAATTGAAAATAATACGTTACTTTTTAATCGTTTTAAAATTTTAGACCAGCAAGATAATCAAGCATTTACGAATGGATATGTTAAATTCGGGCCACAAAAAAACATCCTTTATAATTTTGATATCAATACGGATAATATTATGGCCTTAAACACAACGGGTATTGATAACGAAAATTTTTACGGAACAGCATTTATGTCGGGAGTAATTAATATTTCCGGGAGTAATTCGGGCAATGTTTTTATGGATATTTCGGGCAGAACAGAACGTAATACAAAAATAAATATTCCATTGTCAAAATCAAGCTCAGCCGAAGAATCAGGGTTTGTTAGATTTATTAACACTCAAAAAACTTCAGAAGAATTAATAGATGATTATAATATTGATCTTTCCGGATTTCGTTTAAATTTTGACCTTGAAGTCACTCCAGAGGCAGAAGCCCTTTTAATTTTCGATTCCAAAATCGGGGATATCATACAAGCACGGGGCACAGGAAATTTAAAAATGGAAATTGATGCTAACAATAACTTTAATATGTTTGGTGATTACTCCATTGAAGAAGGGGATTATCTGTTTACATTACAAAATGTGATTAATAAAAAATTTGAAATTAAACGTGGAGGGACCATTTTGTGGAGCGGTGCTCCATATAATGCAAATATTGATATTGAAGCCATATATAATTTACGAACCCAATTAACCAATTTATTCCCCGAAGACTCAACAGATTTTTATCGTAGAAGAATTCCTGTTGAATGCCAAATTTATTTAAGCGACAATTTAATGAACCCTAATATCCGTTTCGATATCAATTTACCAACTGCAGATGACGAAATTAATACCCGGGTTAAATCAACCATTAATACACAGGAAAAACTAAACAAGCAATTTTTATCTTTATTGGTTCTTAATTCATTTATGCCTGAACAACAGCAGGGTACAGAAAGCTATCTGGCCCAAAGCGGAACATCCGGATTAGGTTCTGTTACCACAAGCGAGCTTTTATCCAATCAACTTAGCCACTGGCTTTCACAAATTAGCGAAGAATGGGATATTGGTGTAAACTATAGGCCAGGAGACGAAATCAGCCGCGACCAGGTAGAGGTTGCTCTTTCTACGCAGCTTTTAAACGATCGGGTTAGCATCAACGGGAATGTGGGTTACGGAGGACAAACAACCGAACAAACAACCAATATAGTAGGTGATTTCAGGGTAGATGTGAAATTAACAAAAAACGGAAAACTTCGATTAAAAGCATTTAACGAGTCTAACGATCGTATTTTATACGAAAATGCCCCTTATACACAAGGTGTAGGTATATTTTACAGAGAAGAATTTAACTCTTTTTCAGAGTTACTGGACCAGTTTTGGAACAATTTTAGCAGCACGAAAAAAGATAAAGAAAATTAAATAGAAATTTAAAGTATTTTTACCTTTGAAAATATTTTTAATAAAATTTTAACATTTATAAACTGAGTTAATTAAAATATTATATGGAAAAGTTATTATTATTACTGCAAATAAATGTTACCGACAGCATTGCTACGGCCAACGAAGAAGCAGGAGAGTTAACCTTATCATACTGGGAGCTTTCACTTAAAGGCGGATGGATAATGATTCCTATCGTTATTCTTTCCATTGTGGCTGTCTATATATTTATAGAACGTTACTTTGCCATAAAAAAAGCATCCCAAACCGATGTTAATTTTATGAATAAAATAAAAGATTATATCCATGATGATAAATTAGATTCGGCAATGGCTCTTTGTCAATCAACCGACAGCCCTGTGGCACGGATGATTGAAAAAGGATTGCAGCGTATAGGGCGTCCACTGAATGATATTAATGCAGCCATAGAAAATGTAGGAAACTTAGAAATTTCTAAATTAGAGAAAAGTTTACCAACACTCGCTACTGCTGCGGGAGCAGCGCCTATGATGGGTTTTTTAGGAACAGTTATGGGAATGATTAGAGCTTTTTACGATATGGCTAACGCTGGAAACAATATCGATGTTGCTTTATTATCCAATGGAATATATACAGCAATGGTTACTACTGTAGCAGGCCTTATGGTGGGTATTATAGCTTACCTTGCCTATAATATTTTAGTGGCTAAAATTGAAAAAGTGATTTTTCAGCTAGAAGCAAATACTTCTGAATTCATGGATTTATTATACGAACCGGTTGAATAATTAAAACAACCCTATTATGGCTTTAAAAAGAAGAAATAAAGTAGATCCAAGTTTCAGTATGTCATCTATGACAGACATCGTTTTTCTGTTGTTGATATTTTTTATGGTAACCTCTACATTAATTGCACCTAATGCATTAAAGTTATTATTACCAGAAAGTTCGCATCAAACATCAGCATCGCCCATTGCTACCGTTTCAATATCGCAGGATTTAAATTTTTATGTAGGCACAACTCAGCTCCCTTTTGAAGATATTGAAGGAGTTTTACAATATAGATTTAAAGAAGAAAATATCGAAGAACCAACCATCTCTCTGCATGTACATCGTTCCGTACCTATGCAGGAGGTAGTTAAAGTCATGAATATTGCTAAAAACAATAGATGGAAGTTAATCCTTGCAACAACAGCAAAATAATTTTTTAAAAAAGTATGTCAGCATTTATTAAAAAGCATAAAACAGGAATTATTGGAACAATTATTTTCCATGCAATTGTTGTTGTGCTTTTTATGCTTTTGGGTTATTCTACTCCTTTACCTTTACCAGGAGAAGAGGGCATTTTAATAAATTTTGGCGAGGATGAATTTGCAGCTGGAGCAATGGAGCCTCAAATAGCAGAACCCGAAAAGCAACAAACAGCCGAACAAAGCGAAGAAACTACCCCGGAAACATCCCCCACTCCTACCGAAGATGGTTCAATAACCCAGGATTTTGAAGAGGCTCCTGCTGTAAAAGAGCAAGGTGAGAAAGAAGAAACTGAAGAAACTAAAAAAGAAACAGAACAAAATACGCAAGAAGAAAAAACAGAAGTGAAAAAAGAAGAAGAACGGGAAGTTAATCAACAAGCATTATTCCCTGGGCGAAATAAAGATAATAATACCAGCGAGGGAATAACCGAAGGAGAAGGCAATCAGGGCGCGAAAACCGGTTCTACAGAATCAAACAATTATTCCGACTTAAACAGTTCAGGAAATAATGGCATAAACTACAGCCTCGAAGGCCGAAATCCTGAATCGTTACCTAAGCCGGAATACAACTATCAGATTGAAGGAAAGGTAGTAGTAGAAATTACCGTTGATAAGTATGGGAATGTTACCGATGCGAACCCCGGCGTTAAAGGAAGTACTACCTTAGAAGCAACCTTACTTGC
>JASGMZ010000004.1 GCA_030156305.1 Bacteroidales bacterium
CTAATATCCGTAAGTTAGTTAAGTTTTTATTTGTAACACTAAGTCACTCAAAGTATAACACAAAGTTTCACTAAGTAGAATCTCACCTAACTTGGTGTAACTTTGTGATAAAACTTTGTGGTACATTGTGAAACTCTTAAAAGATATGCGGATTTTAGGATATCTATAATTTATTAACGCTGTGAATGCTTACAGGGTTTATTCATTCAAAATAAAAATATCAATAACTTTGTTTATAATTTTTTGCAAGAAAACAAAATTTTCGTAACATCAATGTAGTTTAATAGAGCCTTTCGTTTTATCCAAAACTTTAAAGAATATTCCATCCTCGTCTTCTGTAAATCCCAGTTTTTTTAAATATTCAACATATTTTTTACTATTCCCGGATGCTTTAACGATATCAAACCCATCCTGAATAAATCTTTTTCTTAATCTTAAATAGATGTATCGCCCGTTTTTAAAATCACGATATTCGGGAATCACATAATCAAGTCCAACCCTTAGTATATTTCCATCCTCGCGTCGAGCCAAAAATAATCCGGCAACCGACATGTTTCGTAATATAAAAAAGCTAATGGTATTCATTTCAGGTTTATACTTAAATCCGGGAAAGAATTTTTGTATTTCTTTATGATGAAATTCCAGAAATCGTAAAAGGTATTTGTTGTCAGCTCTTACTTCTAGTATTTCAAAAAGTTCTTTTTTCCCATATATGGTTATTAAATAATAAATATCAACAACTACAATAAATCCGTTTAAAAAGCCAACCGGCAATGCGCCAATTAAAAAACCATAAGTAGAAAAAGTAGTAGCTCCAATTAAATTAATCCATCTGAATTTTACGATGGAGCTCATGGTCATGGATAAGGCAATAATTACCGATGCAGCATAACCAATCCATTCGAGTATGTTTAGTTCCATACGATTTAGTTTCGAGTTTAAAGTTCAAAGTTAATAATATAACTTTGAACTTTTAATCTGGAGCTAATTCTTCATTTTTTCCCAAAGTCGAACTGATTGTTCTTTTGAGAATTCTAATATTTCGGATTCGTTTACCGTTTGCATTTTACGGCCTTTAACGATGATTTTTCCATTAGAAATTACATCGTTGATATGATTTGAGTTAATACCAAAAACAAAATGCCCTAAAAAATTATCCTGATTGATTGGGGTAGGTGAGTCATAATCCAAAATGACCAGATTATTTTCTCCATCGCCATCGAATTGATTAAGAGCAATATACTCATGCACCTTTCTAAAACGCTCATAAACAGAAGAAAAATCTATGGTATCAAATCCCTGGCCCACAAAAAATGCTGATTTAGCACTTTGTAGCATATCGCTGTGCATACCATCTGTTCCCAACATGATATTTTTTCCCAATCCTTTGGAATTGAAATAACCCACATTGTTATTCAGGTTACTCTCCATATTCTGGACAATATATGCTTTTGATTGGCTAACCAATTTTCGTTCTTTATCATTCAAATGCAAACAATGTACGAGTATTGATTTTGATGAATCTAATGCTCCAAAGTTATTTAATCGTTCAATAACACTTTTGTTATGATGATTTTGGCAATGCTCCTGATCGTATTTCCCTTCGGCCACATGAATATGAAATCCTGAATTGTATTTTTGCATTAAGTTAACCGCTTTCTTCATGGTTTCATCACCTACGGTAAAAGATGCGTGTAACCCTACCAAACCCTGGTTTGATTGTAAATATTTTTCGGTCTCAGCAAGCCCTTTTTCTGCTTTATCCAAACCATCTCTGTCAGTAATTTCGTAGCACAATAAATGACTAATGCCCACTTTATCAAAAGCGTTAGCAATAATTTCCAGCGAACCATTAATGTAATTAGGTGATGCATGATGGTCGATAACAAAGGTTGAACCGGCTTTTGCACAAGCCATCGCTGTATATAAAGCACTGGCTTCAATCATTTCTTTGTCAAGGGATTTATCTAATGTCCACCAAATATATTGAAGGATTTCGTAAAAATTTTCCGGATTTTTTTTGGGGGATCCCATACCACGAGACAATGCTGAGTACACGTGATGGTGCCCCACGGCAAAGGATTTGGTAACTAATTTACCTTGGCAATCAATTACCTTTGATGCATTTGAGTTTTCACTATTTGTAAAACTTATTTTTCCGTTTAAACCTTCTTCCACAAGAATGTTTGTGTTCAAAAATTTAAGGGTTTTCCAATCGATGTATGTTGCGTTTTTAAGTAGAATCATAATAATAATTTTAAGTGAGATTCGACATCAAGTGCGGAATGATATTTCGTTTATTGTTTTTGTCATTCCCGTGAAAACGGGAATCTTTCATTTGTTTCTTAGCAAAGGTAACTTATATCTTCTTATTCCGTCAAATTTGGTTAAAGCGTTGCCTACTGCAGCTGCTGTGGGTACTAATCCGATTTCTCCAATTCCTTTGGCTCCGTAAGGCCCAACAGGATCTTTTACTTCAATCATTCTTACATCAATTTCTGGTGTTTCGTGAGCTCTTAAGATTTTCAAATCTTTCATCTTATCACTTATTAAAAATCCATCTTTCATGGGTAAATCTTCGGTTAATGCATAACCAAGTCCCATGTGTACCCCGCCTTCTACCTGGCCTTCAAAAAGCATTGGGTTCATTATTTTGCCACCATCGTGTGCAGCTATCATTTTCTTTATTTTTCCATTGTCATCTAAGATACACACCTGTGCTGCATAACCGTAAGAATAATGGGTAATTTGTTCGTCAACATCTGTTCCTGGTTTAGTAGTCCAGTCGCAGACATATTGCCCTTTGTACGATTTGCCAACAATTTCTTTTAAAGATTTTGTTTTTAAATCTTTTTTTAATGCTTTGGCCGCATTAATCACGGCCAATCCAACCAATGCTGTTGCCCGCGATGATGTAGTCATTCCAGTTTTGATTTGTGCATCTGTATCAACAACCACTTCAATAATATCAGGAGAAAGGGATGTTTCCTGACACAATGTTTGTAAGGCCATATTATGTACCCCTTGTCCCATCTCGGTCCATCCGTGTTGTATACGGATATGATTTTCGGAAATAATATCTATCATTACTTTTGAATCATCAATCATTCCATTCCCTACACCTGAATTTTTAATGGCGCAAGCCAGCCCTGCAAATTTTGCCTTTTTAAAGTCATCCTTAACGGCATCTAAACAAGCGCGAATTCCTACGCCAAAAACTTTTTGTCCGGTGGATGTTTTTAACCCATCAACCAGGGCATTGTCATATCTTATCTGCCATCTGTCGAAATTAGCCTGATTGCAAATGTCATCGATACAACTTTCCAGGGCAAAACATACCTGGTTGACGCCAAATCCTCGCATAGCTCCAGAAGGAATATTATTGGTATAAACTGTTTTGGCTTCAATATCAATTTCCGGAATAAAATAACCTCCGGATGCATGTCCCGCCACTCTTTCCAAAACTTTCATGCCAACCGAAGCATAAGCTCCGGTATCGCCCACAGCTCGTAACTTTAATGCTGTGAGTTTTCCTTTTTCGTCAGCACCCAACTCAATATCCATAAATACAGGATGACGCTTGGGATGCAGGCGTATTGATTCTTCTCTTGTTAAGCTTAATTTTACAGGTTTTTGCATTAACCAGGCAAATAATGATGCATGGCCCTGTATGCTTAAATCTTCTTTTCCTCCAAATCCACCCCCATTGGGGACAAGTGTTACATGCACTTTTTTTTCGGGTAATCCTAAGATCATAGCTACCTGGCGCCGGTCTTCATAAACACCCTGGCTCTGGCTAAATAATTTTAGGCCATTTTTCCCATCCGGTTGTGCTACAGCAGCTTCTTTTTCTAAAAATGCATGTTCTATGCGTTGTGTTTCATATCTTCCTTTGGAAGTATATGCTGATTTTTTTAATGTATCTTTGGCATTTCCAATGGTAAATTGAGTAGTATCAAAATGATTGGGCCTTTCATCATGCACCTGAGGGCCGTCAATTGCTTTAAATACATCGGTTACAGGTTCAAAAATTTCATATTCAACGTTAATTTTTTGAACTGCTTTGCGGGCAATATCTTCGGTTTCGGCAACTACACCTGCAATTACATCCCCAATATAATGCGTGGTTTCTCCTTCATCAATCATCACATTCCAATCCTGGAGTATTAATCCCACTTTTTTTTCGCCGGGAATATCCTTTGCTGTAAAAACACGGTGTACTCCGTTTAATTTTTCTGCCTGTGAGGTATCAATTTTTAAAACCCTGGCTTTGGGATGATCACTGAATTTTAGGGCAGCGAAAAGCATTCCGTCAAGAAAAATATCATCCACAAAATTGCGTTTTCCCAACGCTGTTTTATAGGCTTCGTATTTAGGATGAGCAACACCCACTTTTCCCGATGTTTTGGTTATCTCCAGCTGTTTTGTGTTGCGAATTGCTTCACCGGCATACAGCATTGCCTGCTCAATTTTTTTGTATCCGGTGCACCGGCAAATATGAGGTTTTATTGCTTTTTGAATTTCTTCGATGGTGGGATTTGGGTTATTTTGTAAAAGGATTTTTGTGCGGGTTATAAAACCAGGAGTACAGAAACCACATTGAACGGCTCCTTTATTAACAAAGGCTTTGGCAATCGTATCTTTAACATAATCAGGGAAACCTTCGGGAGTTAATATCACAGCACCATCAAGTTTGCCCATTTTTGTTACACAAGCCAGTTTGGCTTTGCCATCAATTTCTACTGTACAAGCACCGCATGTTGCTTGTCCTGAGCATCCATCTTTAATCGATGTAATATGCTTTCCGGTGCGTAAATATTTTAATAATGTTTGATGGGCATCTCCCTTGTAAGTTTCTTTAACACCGTTTAAAGTAAATGTAATCATGAGAACATTTTTTTCAGATTTCCGATGTTGGGTTCGATTGAATCAGGTATTTTAAGCATGGATTGAACCGCATTAAGATCTTTTAATCCACTTCCGGTTAAAAGTACAACATTTTTTGATTTATTGTCAAGTTTCTGATGATGATAATAATTCAATAATCCTGCAAAACTTGTTGCAGCAGCAGGTTCTGCAAAAAGTCCTGTATTTTTTGATAGGATAGAAGACGCTTTAAGTATTGATTGATCAGAAACGGTAATGTATTCTCCATTATATTTTTGGATAAAGTATTTTACCATATTAAAGTTACGAGGAATATCGACCGAAATTGAATCGGCAATAGTATCACTTTTTCTGATTTTAAAATTCTTATGGTTTAGATTTCGGATTAAATTATCGCTTCCCTCTGATTGTACGGCAACAATGATAGGTATTTTGTTGATGATTTTGAGGTTTAACAAATCTTCGAAACCCTTGTAAATGCCTGATATAATTACTCCATCACCCACAGGGACAAAGATTTTATCAGGGATGGTTTCATTTAATTGATCATAAATTTCGAAGGAAACTGTTTTTTTCCCTTCGATGGTTAATGGATTGTAAGCTGTGTTACGATTATACCAGCCAAATTCTTTGGTTGCTTTAATACTTAATTCAAATGCATCGTCGTATGTTCCTTTTACAGGGATTATGGTTGCTCCATACATTAAAATTTGAGTGAGTTTTGCCCATGGAGCTTTTTCAGGTACCATGATAATAGCTTTTTGTTTTTGTGCAGCACAAATTCCAGCCAGTGATGATCCTGCATTTCCTGTTGATGCAGTAACCAATGTGTTTAATTTATTTTCTTTAGCGTATGCTGAAACTAAAGCTGATGCCCGGTCTTTAAACGAAAAGGTAGGATTTTGTGAATCATCTTTTAAAAATAATTGGAAAGGTAATTTATTGTTATCCAGCTCATTGCATTCATATAAAGGTGTGTTTCCAACTTTTAATCTGGGCAAACTAACAATACTTCTAATAGGTAAAATTTGCAGAAAATTTTCCTTTCTCAAATCATTAAAAAGGATATTTTTCTCTGTATGATTAAAAAAGTTATAAACAATTCTAAGAACTCCTTTTGGAGGATTTAAATCGTTATTTTCCTTACTACATTTGGGACAAAGATATATTGTTTCAGATGCATTGTATTGTTTTCCACAATCAATACACTCATAAATGAATTTTTCAGTAGTGGTTTTTTGTTTCATAATATTTTAAACTACTGCGAATTTCTTATTTTTGTTAAAGAATAACAGTCTCTATATTTTCAAAATTAAAGGTGTCTGTGTAGTTTTTTAAGGTTTGGTATTCCTGATACTTAAATTTTGTATAAAATTAATTCAGGTTTTATTTTTACTACATCCAGGCACCTTTATGTTTTTCAGATATTTTTTAACAACCCGGTTGCTTCGTTGAATTCATTAATCAGTTCATCCCATCGTTTAACCTGGGTAAATTGCTCCTTCCAGATATTTCTATCGTACCACAGCTTATTTAAATCATCTACTTCTTTTGCTTGTTGTTCAATCCATGTAAAATATTTCAGATTATGTATGGATTTTTTATCATAATAACTTAGTTCTTTTGTATAATCAATGGTACAACCAAATATACATTTTTCAAAATCTTTTGCTGCCTGAATTTGATGATAAGAACCTCGCTCATCATTTAATTCTTTGATTCTTGATTGATACATATCGGCAGAGTCTGTAGCAACAGTAATTATGATGTCATCATCAGTCATTTCGTAATATTTTGCTGTTTTAATGGCTGATAACAAGTTTCCTATTCCGGATATCCCAATTAAATGTAAATTATCAATCAATTCTTGATCAATACCCGATGACTTTAAATATTGATGGCCCTCTTTTTCATTAAATAAGCGAAGAAGGCGCATACAATCTTCATCGTCTATTGCAGTTACCATATTGGTATTTTTAATATTATGAATCCATGGCACATGTTTGTCGCCAATACCTTCAATTCTGTGACCGCCAAATCCGTTCAATAATAATGTTGGGCATTGCAGAGCCTCTGAAGCAACAACTTTGATATTAGGGATAAAAGTCCGTAAATAATCTCCTGCTGCAATAGTGCCGGCCGATCCGGTAGCTGAAACATAAGCTGCGAAATTAGATTTTTCGGTTTTTAACTGATTATAAATTTCTGCTATGGCATTTCCTGTAATATTATAATGCCAGGCAGCATTTCCAAACTCATCAAATTGGTTAAATATGATAGAATCGGGTCGTGTTCGACGAATTTCCCAGCATTTATCATAAATTTCTTTTACGTTTGATTCACACCCTGGTGTAGCAATAACCTCCGAACCAATCTCATTTTTTAACCAGTTAAATCTTTCCTCGCTCATTTCTTTGGGTAAAATGGCTATGGATTCCGTTCCCATTAATTTAGAATCAAAAGCTCCGCCTCGACAATAGTTGCCCGTTGAAGGCCATACAGCCTTATGATAGGTTGGGTCATATTCGCCAGTAGTAATTCGTGGAGCTAAACATCCATAAGCAGCACCAACTTTATGCGATCCGGTTGGAAACCATTTACCTATAAGTAAAACAATTCGTGCTTTAACACCTGTAATTTCTTTCGGTAGTTCAATATAATTAACATTCCCAAATAATCCACCTTTTTCTTTGGGCTCATTCTTCCAGGTTATGCGGAAAAGATTTAAAGGGTTAATTTCCCATAGCCCTACATTTTTTAATTTATCCTTTATTTTATCAGGAATTAAATCCGGATTTTTTTGTTGTTCAAATGTGGGTAGGATAATATTCCTTTCCTTAAATCTTTGTATTGCATTCTTTAATGCTGTTTTATCGGTGACTTTATCAATTATTTCAATCATTATTATATAGTATTAATTTGCTTTGTAAGGTATAAAAAATACAAATATATTCTTTTATTTAAAAAATAAATAGTAAAAATTACTAATTTTGTAAATTATTAAAGAAATATATTATATTTGTATTTCATTTAAGTATAATCAATAGAAAATATATCTCGCTATGAAACCTCTTGACGAAATAGATAAAAAGCTACTAAATATTCTTCAAATGAATAGTCGAATTACTATTCGTGAATTATCAGAACAGCTTCATTTATCAACTACACCTATTCATGAAAGAATTAAAAAGCTTGAAAAAGAAGGATATATTCAACAATACATTACTTTAATTGATCCTAAAAAAATAGGGAAGAAGCTTATTGTTTATATTTCTGTTTCTTTAAATATTCATACAAAAGAGGCTATAGAGGAATTTGAAAAACATATTTCTACTATGGAGGAAGTAATGGAAGCTTTTTATGTTTCCGGTAGCTCTGATTTTCTGTTAAAAGTTTACTGTAATGATATGGACGATTTTCATCATTTTGTAACCAATAAATTTTCTGTTATTAGGAATATTAGCCAGTTTGTTAGTTCTTTTGTAATGTCGGAATCTAAAGTAAAGCGAAATTTTCACATAAGTTAATTTTATACGATATCAATATTATTAGTTAACAAGATATTATAATTAAAAAACCAGCTGGGTTAAAAATAAACTTCCAACTGGTTTTTATAGGTTATTTAAATCTACTAATTTATTTGTTTTTGGGCATAATCCAATCCGGTTTGAATAAATTCCTTGGTAATCTGTCCGGTTGGATCTTCAGTTTCATAAATTCGTTCAGGAATAGTTAGTTTGTCGAAGTTAAATCCTTCGCGAATTTTAAATTGATATTTATTAAGATGTATTTGTCGTCCAATTTCGTGCAATTGATTCTCATCCAGGTTAAAACCTAACAGTTTTAATCCCTGGCTTACTAATTTTAGATTATAAATTCCACGTGCAAAGAAACATACGGCAATACTCGAGAGGATTTGTCGAATTGCTTCTTCATCTAATAATTTATCTACAACCTTTTCGGGCGCTAAAGTATTATCGAGTAATTCTTTTTGATCTATCGAATAACCAGCATTATCTAAGTGGCTATGTCTGGCTCCCAATAAAAAGCCTAAATATCCTGCAGGGCCTGTATGATACCCCGGCATTTCATTTTTTCCAAATTGCATAGCAAATTCTTTTCCACCATATTTATTGGCTGCAAAGTCTACTCCTTTTGCACAAGCTTTAAGAAATGCTGTTTTTGGATGGGTAATTTTATCCACTAATTTGATGTATGCATCTGCGTCGCCCCATTTAATTTGCAATTCTTCAATATCAGCTCCAGAGATTTTATTGCGTTCAAGCATTTCAGTAATCCATGCAAGGATAACACCCATGCTCATAGCATCAACTCCAACTTCTTCTACCTTATCAATTAATTTAAGCATTTGCGTTGGATCATAAATTCCAACCATTGTCCCTAATGAATAAATTAATTCAAAGTCGTAACCTACAGGAGTTGTTTTAAAAAAATAGGGGTCATCTTCATAAGGTTCACGCAAGTAGGCTAAATGAATACAAGCAACAGGGCAGTGTGCACAAGCCACTCTTCTGGCAAGATGATTTTTTGCCATTTCTTCACCTGTTAAGGGTTCTATAGATTCACTGGTACTTTTTTGCAGGTTTTTAATGGGTAAAGCTTTGAGTGTATTTAATGTTTTAATATTAACAGGCGTTCCAATATCGTGATATTTTTTCATTACCGGTGAGTCCGTAGCAATGTTGTAAATATCATTGTATAATTTTCTATATTCTTTTTTATTGGTTACCTCAATCATCCGTTTACCTGAAACAATAAGCCCCTTTAATTTTTTACTTCCAAAAACAGCTCCTAAGCCTAATCTGCCAAAATGACGATAGGTTTCCGTAATAACATTAGAATAGGTTACAAGATTTTCTCCTGCCTGGCCAATACGGAATATGGCCCGGAGTCCTTCGCCTTTTTCGTTCTGTCTGATAACACGCGCTGGAATAGATCCATCTTTCATTCCCCATAAGGTTTCCGCATTTTTGAAAAATACTTTTCCATCATGTATCGAAAGATAAACAGGTATTTCACTGGCTCCTTTGATAACAATAGCACCATAACCAGCCATACGGATAGCAATAGCGCTTCTTCCTCCTGCATGACTTTCGCCAAGATCACCGGTGTGAGGGGATTTAAACATAGCACAGGTTTTTGATGCTAAAGGAAATACACCGGTTAAAGGGCCTACTGCAAATATTATTGGACTTTCCGGAGAGAATGGGTCAATTCCTTCAGGACATTCTTCCATTAATAGCTGAGTAGCTACACCTGTACCTCCCAAATATTTTTCAAAAAGTTCTTTTCGGCCTTTGACCCAAAATTTCTTTTTTGTCAGATCTATATATAATACTCTTGATAAAGTGTCATTTTCATTCATAGCTAACTTCCTTTTCATCTTTGATTAATTCTAAAACATCGTATGGGCAATATTCTGCACAAATTCCACATTGTACACAAATTACAGGTTTATTTTGCTCTTCATTCCAAAATACAGCATCAATAATGCAAGCTTCTTTACAGAATCCACATCCGATACATTTGGAAGCTTTTAAACGTACTCCGCCATTTTTTTGAGGCACTAATGCCCCGGTAGGGCAAACATTGGCACAAGGAGGATTTTTGCATGAACGACAAACAATGACGGTATACCCTCTGGATATTCCTCCAGTGGATCGAACACCAATACAGGTGTTTGATAATCCGGCGTTACCGCTACGCCTCGAACATGCAAACATACAACTCTGACAGCCAACACATCGCATTGCATCTTTTACGGATAGTTTCATAACTTTATCATTTTATTTTTAATAGATATGCTAAATAATAAATTTATTTCTAATAAATACTAAAAAAAATCAAGGATTTAACAAGATAATAAAATGCTGATTCAGTTTTTTTTTATCTGATTTTCTGTTTTTATTTATTTAAAACGTTTGCGAAATATTTTTGAAAAGTTATTTTTATAAATGCCATAAGTTGTATTTTAAATATAATTGTTTTAAAAATCAAGTAATTTATCGATTTATTTAGGATATCTATGAACTTTTATTATTCATAATTAAAAGTTTTAACTTGATAATTTTAATATATATACCATATTTCTTACTTTTATCTAAAATGAAAAATCATGCAACTCAACCTGATTGAAAAATTTATAATAATAGCCCTGAATGCTAAAAAAGGAAAATTTGTAATTGATAGTTTATCCCTACATTACGGTATTGCCGGAGCCATATTGCTGGAACTATCGGAAATGAATAAAATTGAAATCGAAAAAAAACGATTAATACTTATAGATGATAAATTTACTAATGATGAAGTTATTAATGCGTCCTTAAAAATTATAAAAAAATCAACAAAAAAACGAACGGCTAAATATTGGGTAAATAAAATTGGGAATAGTGCTTCAAGGTATAAGAAGCAGATATTAAAAGATTTGTCTGAGAAAAATGTATTAAATATTCATCAAAAATCGTATTTTTTTGGCCTTTTTAACTTTTATTCTTACCCCCTTATTGATCGTAAATATAAAGATGAAATAGTTGATCATCTTCTCGAAATTGTTCTTGATAATAAAAAAACAGATTTAGAAAGTTTGTTATTGCTGAGCTTATTAAATAGCAGTAAATTAAGCCGTACCCTTTTTGCCAATAAAAAAGATTATAGAGTAGCTAATAAACGCATTAAAGAACTTACCAAGGATATTGTAATTAGCGATGCTGTTCAAAAAACATTAAAAGAAATACAAACGGCAGTTTTGGTTGCCACAACGTCGGCTTT
Source organism: Bacteroidales bacterium (assembly GCA_030156305.1). GTDB lineage: Bacteria > Bacteroidota > Bacteroidia > Bacteroidales > UBA12077 > UBA12077. The sequence goes on from JASGMZ010000004.1 coordinate 11,677, forward strand.
TTTAGCCGCTACATCGTCTTCAACATAGCTCTGTTTTTTAAATAGATTACTAAGGTTAATGCTGCCACTATAAAAAAGATTATTCCTGATAACAATAATGCGGCTTGTAAACTGAAAGTATCGGTATACCATCCAACGAATGGGCCAATTATGGCAAAGAATATTCGGATGACGAAGTTTCTTACCGATAATACGGTAGCCCGTATATTTGAATCGCATAATTTGTTGATATAGTCTTTTAATACTGGTGTAGCTACTCCACGAACAAAGTAAAAAATAAATAAAATACCTATGCCCCATAGTGCTTGAATTCTGCTAATAGCAATATATCCTGCAGGGATTAATATCGTAATCCATAGCAACGTTTTGGTTTGTTTTAATTTGAATTCAATTTTATGTGCAAATATTGCACTAACTCCAACAATGAGGTTTAACATAGTCCAGAATATTCCGAAGAGTGTTACGGGCAGGGCAATCATTTCAAAATAAGGTTGAACAAACCAGGCCATGGTTAAGGTAGCAGCTCCTATGACTGAAGAATAAATGATATTCCACTTTAGCTCTTTATGATCGTAAAGTGCATATTTAACAATTTTTAGAATATCATTTATTTTGAGCTTAATAACTTCTCTTTGTTTTTTGGGTTCTATAAGAAGTATAGCTGCCGGTACACCTATGAATGATACGAGAGTTTGTGCATAATAGGGGTATCGTAAACTAACTCCTGCCAATAACCCACCCAAGACTCCGGCAATGGCTTCGGCAAAGTTTCCAATAGAAACCATTCGGCCTTCAAATTTAATATATTGCTCCTTTTTCCCAGACTCCTGGAGGGTATCGTAAAGCATAGCCGAATCGGCTCCGGAAATTAAACTTTGTCCGATGCCTAATATAATTTCTGCAACTAAAAACCCTGCAAAACCATAAGAAAAACTGTAAGTTAAAAATCCAAAAAAACCCATTATGGTTCCAATAACTAGCGTTGATTTTCGGCCTAATGCATCAGCAAAATAGCCTGAAGGGATTTCTAAAATAACAATTGTCACGGAGTAAATGGCTTGTAACAGAAAAACATGCCGCATGGCCAATCCATTATCTTCATAAAAAAGAACAACAATGGGCATAAATAGCATAAACCATTTGGCAATTTTAATTATATATAATTTTAAAATATTGCTATTTAGACTATGCTGCATGAGGATGTATTTTTAAAAATACAAAAATAACGGCATATTATTGATTTTAAAATTTATTACATGTTTTATTTGCTATATGCTTGCGGTTTTATTATGTCGAATTTTATAAAATCAATAACGATAAAATATTTAACAATATGGTATTTATGTTAACTTTGTTACAGAGTTGATAAATACTTTAATGTAAAATGGGAAACAATCTATTTGATAAGCCTAAAATTATTGAAGGACGTGCCTGGCTCATTTATAAAGATCATATTGATACAAGAAAGATTTTTCCGAATAAATATCTTTCCAAAAATGATTTTAATGAGTTGGGAAAGTATACTTTTAAAGGATTTAAAAATTATGAAAATTTAGCACAACAATCAGTTCCCGGAGATATTTTAATTACCGGAAAAAAATTTGGGTGTGGAGCTTTTCATCAGCAAGCAATTGATTGTTTTATATCTATGGGTATTCAGGCAATACTTGCAGAGTCTTTTTGTGAAACCTACCAAAAAGAAGCAATAAATATAGGTTATCCTGTACTTACCTATGAAAATTTAGATAATATTAATTTGGAACGATGGGATAGAATACGTGTAAATTTTGTGAAAGGGCTTATTACTAATTTAAGAAATAATAGATCAACCCAAATAAATTCTTTTTCAGAAAAGCAAATGAAGATATATTTAAAGCAAGCAGATATTTAAAATAATTTTTTTGAAAGTTTTTACAAATTAAAAAAGCCACATTTTTAAAGTGGCTTTCGTGATCCCGGCAGGATTCGAACCTGCGACCCACAGCTTAGAAGGCTGTTGCTCTATCCAACTGAGCTACGAGACCATGCAAATATTTAAGGACTTTTCTTGTTATTCGAAAAGCGTTGCAAAAATATAAAAATATCTTTAACCTCAAAAATAAAAAGTCTATAAATTGTATATTACACTGGATGAAGAGTTTAAGATTATTATCAGTACTCATGGATTTTTTTTTTTTGAATATCTAACTATCTATTATTTCAATTCAGGGTATAAAGTTGAAAAAATCAATAAATTTTGATAACTTGTTACAATTAAATTAATTGTTAATTACAAATTTTTTATTATGGCTAATATATTACTTAAATATCTGGAAGAAAGACATAAAAAAGCTACTCAGAAAGTTGAAGAACCTAAAAAGGTTGGTCCGGTAATTACTATTTCAAGATCTTTTGGTTGTTCTGCAAACTTATGTGCTACTGAGCTTGCAAATATTTTAACCCAAATGGAAGGGAATCCTAATAATCCCTGGAAAGTAATTAGCAAAGAAATTCTTGAGGAGTCGGCTAAAGAGCTGGGCATCGATTCAGAAAAAATTGAATATATTTTTCAGTTTGAAAGACGGAGTGCAATAGATGAAATTTTAGAAGCTTTATCGAGCAAATACTACAAAAGTGAACGAAAAATAAAAAATACTATTAGAGAAGTGATTCATTCATTTGGCGAACAGGGACGTGTAATTATTGTTGGGAGGGCAGGATCTAGTATTTTATATGATATTAAAAATGCATTACATGTTAGATTAATTGCTCCTTTAGATTATCGAATTGAAGGCGTAAGCCAAAGGCATAAAATTTCACATAAAGAAGCCAAAAAGCTTACCATTGATATGGATAAAAAAAGAGCCATGTTAAGAAAAGATTTTGCAGGGAAAAGAACTTCTGATTTAGATTATGATTTGATATTTAATTGTAAAACAGTTAGTTCTGAAGAAATTGTACAACTGATTGTTAAAGCTGCAGAAATGCGGAAAATGGTTTAATTTTTTCAGCTATAAAAGTAAGAGAAATAATATAATTCAAGAATTTATAAAAAAGAAAGCCACCGCGAGGTGGCTTTCTTTTTTTGGTAATTATTCGATTACTGTTTTATTATTTGTTTCGTAAGGGGTTCTTTTTCATCTTCTACAGAGATGATGTATGAACCGGCAGGTAAGTCAGAAATATCAACTTCTTTCTCATTGCCATTGATTTCTTCCACTTTAACAAGCGATCCAATCATGTTGTAAATACTTATCGTTCCTACTCTTGATCCATTTTCTACTTCAACGGTAATATAATCGATCGCAGGATTAGGATAAACATTAACATCGGTTGGCATTTCGTTACCTAAGTTTTTAGCATTCGCATTAAAAGAAGCTAATGCATATGAACCGGTAGTAGTAACATTAATCGTATAATCCTCAACCTCGCCATAACTAAATGTTTCACAAGCCGTAGCTGCTGCATTATACTTCATGGTTACGCGCATTCGGGTAGTTCCCAATTGTGCATCAGAAGGCACGGTAAAAGTGGCTGATAGTGTGCCGGAACTACTTGATGAACCATAAACCATTCGTTCATCTGTATCAAAGGTACCACTGTGGTCCCAGTCAATCCATACATGCCAGTATTCAGTGTAACTGCTACTAGCAAATCCACAGCTGAAATATATGGTTTGTGATGATCCTGCGGTAACATTTGCGGTCATATTTGTAAAGTCTGCATAACCACCATTACTAACTGTTGAGTTGTCGATTTCATTTAATTGTACCAGATCAATCCATTCGTAATTAACATTGTTTCCTTTTGAGCTGCAATAAGTTAACTGTTCATCACTGGTTGTAACATTTAATGTACTACTGGCAGCCGAAACATTTCCGGCAGCATCTTTGGCTTTTACATAGTAACTGTAAGTTGTTGCTGCGCTTAATCCGGTTACATTGTATGATGTTCCGCTGGTTGATGCACGATAAGCACCATTCTGGTAAATATCATATTCTGTTACACCAACATTGTCACTAGAAGCATTCCAGCTTAAAGTAAATGAATTATTGGTAATGCTTGAAGAGGCTAATCCTGTTGGAGCAGTTGGTGCCTCAGTATCAGGTATTGCTTCTTCGAAGCTTACGGTATAATCTTCTACTTCGCCATAGCTGAAGGTTTCACAAGCAGTCTGCTCTCCATTGTATTTCATCGAAACACGCATGCGGGTTGTTCCGCTGGCTGTTGAACGAACATTAATGGTTCCACTCACGGTTGTTTTACTTAGTGAACCGGCATCGAAGGCTAACTCATCACTGGCAAATTCTTTATCATTGTTATAGTCGATCCAGATTTTCCAGTACTCGTTATATGTAGAACCGCTATATTCGGGAACTAATGAAACATTAACAGATGATCCTGCCTCAAGAGTGATAACCTCACTGGTAAAGTCGGTATATCCTGAAGCTCCTGATGTGTTGCTGTAATTTCCGATAGATACTTTACCGATCCACTCATAGCTGTAATTATTTCCTTTTGATTCGCAATATTCACCACCACTTTGTTCGCTTGTAGTAACCGATATCGTGTTACTTGCAGCTGAAACATTTCCGGCAGCATCTTTGGCTTTTACATAGAAAGAGTAAGTTGTAGCAGCCGTTAATCCAGTTACATTATAGCTTGTATTGGCAGTAGAAGCCATTACCGAGCCATTTCTATAGATATCATAACCAGTAACACCTACATTATCAGTAGAAGCATTCCAGCTTAAATCAACAGTTGTTTCAGTAACATTCGATGATGTTAAGTTTGATGGAGCTGTGGGAGCTTCGGTGTCAGATGTTGATTGGCTTATGTTAATATGATAATCTTCTACTTCACCATAATCAAAAGTTTCACATGCATCTTGAGCTCCGTTATATTTCATAGAAACACGCATCCTGCGAATGCCATTTACATTAGTTGGGATGGTAATAGTGCCTGATACAGCACTGGAACTTAATGCTCCTGCATCATAAGCTAACTCGTCTGAAGTAAATGTAGTGTCATTATTATAATCGATCCATATTTTCCAGTATTCGTTATATGTTGAACTGGCAAACCCGGGAGTTAGGGTAAGGTTATATGATTCACCTGCATTAACTTCTATTACAGAACTTGTGAAATCAGAATATCCTGCAGCAGATGAGGTTTTTGAAAAGTTTCCAAGCTGAACTTCAGCAATCCATTCATAGCTATAATCATTTCCTTTGGAAGTACAGTATGAAGATGGGTCAGGTGTTGTTCCGCCTCCGTTGTATGCATCTCCAACACCAATTGCATACATGGCATTAGTAACAGAGATTTCCTCTTGAGAACCTTCTCCGTATAAATCCTGAGCTGCTTGAATTGCATAGGTTCTGGCGTCAGCATAATCAGAACCTGAGGTCATGTATACACTTTCGATGCGATAAGCAATTTTTTCAGCTTTTTCAACACCAATTCCGGTTACTTCATACGAGTCATTATTATCATTCGTTCCACTGCCTCCAACAGAGATTAAATAAAACCAATAGCAGAAAGGCCCGTTATTGGTATGAACTCCATAATTATCTGACGAACCTGTGGCCCAGTTTTCACCTAAATAGGTGTCGGGCAGGTTCCTGGATTTAGGATCACTAATAGAGCGAAGTACATATCCAATATCTTCGCCCATTAGCCATGTATCTTTTTCCGGAGCATAATGATATTCAACAGCACAACCCCATATGTCGCTAAAAGCTTCATTTAATGCACCGGATTCACTTGAATAGGTTAAGTCAGAGGTATAAGTACAAACAGCATGGCCAAATTCGTGAGCAAAAACATCCAGAGATGTTAAAATATCAAAGGTTGATGCACCATCACCAAAGGTAAAAACAGAACCATTCCAAAAGGCATTTTCGTATTGATAATCATAGTGCACATAGGTTTTAATTAAAGCCCCATTTCCATCAAAACTGTTTCTTCCGTGAATATTTTGAAAATAATCATAGGTTACCATTCCTGCCCAATGGGCGTCTAGAGCTCCATTATCTTTGGCAGAATTGTTATACTCTGCTGACGACCAGGTATTGTCGTTGTCGGTAAAATCAACAGCACTAGAATAGTTGGTAGATGTATTACAGTCATAAGTAATAATACCATCACCTCTGCTGTAATCGCGTAACCGATACGAGCCGTTATAACTATCTGTAGATAAAGTTTTGGTTCCACTATACCTGGTATCAGCATTGCCTGTTGCACTTGCATTTTTTATTCTTGCATTGACATGTACAATTTCTCCGGTATGTGCATCCACGTAAACCCAGTCTCTTCTTAATGGTTTTAGCGCATATACATCTACTTTATAGGCTAATACCATTTCATGTTTTGCTTTTGGGTGTTTCCCGTAATCATTGGCAACAATAACCAGTTCCGGTTCGTTCGAATCCTTTTCATTGTTTTCCATGTATTTTTGGGCATCTACAAATGACTTAGCCAATGTAATGGCTTCGTTAGCTGAAATTGAAGGTGTAGTATTGATATTCTTAATAACTTTGTACTCACCACTTAATGATTCTATGATATCATTTTGGCTATGTACAATGTAAACACCGTTTTCTACTTTGATTCCTTTATAATACTGTTGGAATCTTTCATGAGTAAAGCCTATCGGATCTTTTTCTGAGCGAAAAGATTTAAACTCATCATTTTTTGTCGCATTTAATAAATTTGACAAAACGTTTTTAGCTTCTGATTTAGAAATGGCTTTTGCTTTTGTATCAAATTCTACAAAAGTTGGATTCCCATTTCTATCCAGAATTTGTTTTTCTATTTGTTGTGCAAAAGATGTTGCACTTAGAAAAACGACAATAAAGAAAAGAGTAAAAAAATTTTTCATAATAAATTGTAAGTTTAGGTTAAAAAATAGTTAAATTTTAGTAATTTCGGGTCGAAATATATAATATTTTTGAAAAGTATAAAGAGGATATCGACAGACAGCAATTTGCTACCCATAAAAGATTAGTTTCAACAGAATTTATATAGATATTAACAATACTTATGTATTTTAAATAAATTTATTATAACTACTTGAAATATAGTCTCTTAATTTTAAAAGACGTATTTTGTTATTTGAATTGTTTTTACCAGGATTAAACGATGTATTTGAAAGATCATCTAAATTAAAAATCAAACTAAAAATTAAACTTTAAGCTTTATGATTAAAAAAGGAATACAATTAACTACGGTATTATTATTTGTTGCTGTTTTTTTAGTATCCGCACAGGATGATAAAGAAAAAGCCAATGGATATGAATTTGAAATTATTAAAGAGTTAGAAAATACTCCGGTTAAAAATCAGTTCCGTTCCGGAACCTGCTGGAGTTTTTCTGCGGTATCTTTTCTTGAATCGGAAATGTTAAACATGGGAAAACTTGAAGTTGACTTATCCGAAGCATGGATAATCAGACATTCCTATTCGGATAAAGCAAAACGCTATGTAAGATGGCATGGATATCTGAATTTTGGCGGAGGAGGCGCCTTTCATGATGTAACCAATACGATAAAAAAGTACGGTATAGTACCCGAAGAAATTTACGATGGATTGAATTATGGAACAGAGAAATATGTTCATGGTGAGTTTGATGCTGTATTAAAAGGATACATGGATCAGGTAATTAAAAATAAAAATCGTGAGCTAAGTACAGCCTGGCATAGCGGGTTAGAAGGCATTCTGGATGCTTATTTGGGAGAAAAACCGGAAAAATTTACATTACAGGGTAAAGAATATACTCCTGAATCTTTTGCTGCCGAGTTTACCGGTATAAATCCTGAGGATTATATTGAAGTAACTTCGTTTACTCATCATCCCTATTATTCAAAATTTATTCTTGAAGTTCCGGATAACTGGTCTTACGACGAGGTGTACAATGTAACGATGGATGATTTTATCGAGATTATCGATAACTCGTTAGAAATGGGACATACTGTTGCATGGGCCGGTGATGTAAGCGAAAAAGGATTCTCGTGGAAACACGGAATAGCCATTGTTCCGGATATTGAATATGAAGAAACCAGCGGAACAGATAAGGAGCGGTTAACCGGATTATCAACCGAAGAAAGGATTTATTCTTTCCAGCAGCCGGTAAAAGAGATGGAAATAACTCCTGAAATGCGTCAAAAAGAGTTTGATAATTACAATACGACCGACGATCATGGAATGCATATCGTTGGGGTAGCCAAAGATCAAACCGGAAACAAATTTTATATCGTAAAAAATAGCTGGGATGTTGATAATCCATACGATGGGTATATTTATATGTCCGAAGCATTTATTAAATATAAAGCCACAGATATAATGGTACATAAAGAGGTAGTACCTAAGAAAATTGCCAAAAAGTTAGATTTATAATAACAATTCTACATTTATAAGTATAAATCCGCCAATGAAAATTTTCTTTGGCGGATTTTTGGTTCAAACAAACAGGTCACTTTAAATGTTGTATTCATAAACATTAGATTATGGATTTACAAATTAACCATCAAACATTTATTGTAACAGGGGTAACCAGCGGATTCGGCCGATCAGTTGCCCTGAGGTTATTAGAAGAAGGAGCGAACGTAATCGGCGTTGCCCGAAGGAAAGAACTCCTCAGCGAATTAAAATACACCTATGATTCTCGTTTTGAATATCTGGCAGCAGATATTACTGAAGAGGGTGCTGTGGATCAGTTGATAGAAATAGCAGGGGTTACCAAGATCTCGGGAATTTTTGTGAATGCCGGAGGCCCGCCGGCAAAATCATTTATGGAAACTGAAATCACCGACTGGGACGAGGCCTATCAAAAGCTTTTGCGTTGGAAGGTTGATTTGGTGCATAAAATTGTTCCACGGCTGATTGATCAGCACTATGGACGAATTGTATTTTTAGAAAGTAGTTCCGTGAAACAACCCATCGAAAACCTTGTACTAAGTACATCATTACGTATGTCGGTGGTTGGAATGGCTAAAACACTATCGCAGGAAATTGCCGATAAAGGAGTAACCGTGAATGTGCTGGCTCCGGGAACGCATCATACGAATGCCATTGAACGGTTAATCAACAAAAAGACTGAAACGGATGGTATAACTCATGAAGAGGCCCGGGTGATGTTTGAGAAAAATACCAGGGTAGGTTTTATGGGCGATCCTGAAGATCTGGCTTCGATAGCGGTTTGGTTATTGTCTCCCTTATCCAAATTTGTTACCGGACAAACGATCTCCGTATCCGGCGGATCAATTTTAGGGGTTTTTGGATAGGTTATGTTCAATAACTGGTTAAACTTTTTGTTCTCAACACTTAATTCATTTATTTTGTAGATGAAACAAAAGTTTAGAGCTATGGAATGTAATAAAGATCAGAATAAAAAAAATTGTAATTGTTCATACCCTTGCAGCAGAAAAGGGGTTTGTTGTGAGTGTATCGCTTATCACCGGGAGATGGGACAGTTGCCCGCCTGTTACTTCCCTGATGATGTGGAAAAAACATACGACCGTTCAATCAGTAAATTTTTAGAAACGGTTCAGGAACGCGGGCCTCACTGGAACTAATGTATGGATAAGATTAGATGTGGCTGGGCCAAAAAGCCCTTAGAAATTGAATACCACGATAATGAGTGGGGTGTTCCGGTGCATGATGACCGTAAACTTTTTGAATTTTTAGTTTTGGATGGTTTCCAGGCCGGATTAAGCTGGTCGGCCATTTTAGCAAAACGCGCTAATTTCAGCAAGGCATTTGATGATTTCGAATCCCGAAAAATAGCCCGGTACGATGAGAAGAAAATCGAATCTCTGTTGCAGGATGCCGGGATTATCCGTAATAAACTAAAAATTAAGGCAGCCATCAGCAATGCCCGGGCATTTTTAAAGGTGCAGGAAGAATTCGGCTCTTTTGACCGCTATATTTGGTCGTTTACTAACGGGAAAACAATAGTTAACCACTGGAGAACGATGGATGAAGTTCCTGCCACATCCCAGGAATCGGATGCCATGAGTAAGGATCTGAAAAAGCGGGGATTTAAGTTTGTGGGTTCAACCATTTGTTATGCCTTTATGCAGGCCGCAGGGTTAGTGAATGATCACCTCGTAACCTGTTTCCGATATATGGAAGTTTTACAATAAAAAATCAACGCAAATCGCGTTCTACAGTTGTAGATCAGTGCCATCTGCGTTCTATTTAATGAATTATGATGAAACATCCATGCACTGAAGTTTACAAAAATGGAATGAATATAACATGGATGTTCCACAAGGCCAATTAATTAACTAAAATATATTCTTGTGAATAACGATATTATATGTGCCATATCCACACCGCAGGGAAACGGAGCCATTGCGGTTATTCGTTTAAGTGGTGATGAATCGATAGCCCTTACCGATAAGGTGTTCCAATCAGCAATCGATAAAAAACTGATTGACCAGCAGCCGAATACCCTGCATTTTGGCGTGTTAAAAGAGGGTGATAACATTATTGACGAGGTGGTTGTATCTCTTTTTAAAGCACCACGATCATACACCGGTGAAGATGTAGTAGAAATTTCCTGCCACGGATCAGTATATATTCAACAACAGATTCTTCAGTTGTTGATTAGAAAAGGAGCAAGGCTGGCCAAGCCCGGAGAGTTTACCCTGCGTGCTTTTGTCAATGGGAAAATGGATTTATCGCAGGCTGAAGCAGTAGCTGATCTTATCGCTTCTTCCTCTGCCACCTCACACAAAGTGGCTATCCAGCAAATGCGTGGTGGTTTTTCAAGCGAAATTGCAAACCTGCGCGACAGGCTGCTCCATTTTATTTCCTTACTTGAGCTGGAGCTCGATTTTAGCGAGGAAGATGTGGAATTTGCCGACCGTGGCCAGCTAAACGAACTATTGAATAACATCCAACATTTAATCCAAAAACTGCTTAAATCGTTCGAATTAGGAAATGTAATCAAAAACGGTGTGCCTGTTGCCATTGTTGGGCATACCAATGTGGGAAAATCGACCCTGCTGAATAAAATACTAAACGAAGAAAAAGCCATCGTTTCCGAGATTGCCGGCACCACACGCGATGTAATCGAAGATGTGATAAATATCGAAGGAGTAACGTTCCGTTTTATCGATACCGCCGGTATCCGTGAAACAACCGATACCATCGAAACCCTTGGCATTGAACGTACCTACGACCGCATCGCCAAATCATCCATAGTGCTGTTACTGGTGGATGCTACCGAAAAAGTTGCGGACATTGCACAGGCGGTAAAAAAAGTAAAAGAAAAAATTGGCGCTACCGATAAAAAGCTGATTGTGATTGTAAATAAAATAGACCGTTTAAACGATTCGACGATAGAGCAGGAGATCAATCAGTCGCTAAATAATCTACTCGATGAGCATGATGTGCACATAAAAATATCGGCCAAAACGGGCGAAAATATTGAGAAACTAATTGAAGAACTGTTGTCGGTGGTTAACCTGGCTGCCCTGAACCAAAACGAAGTGATTGTAACCAATGCACGTCATTACGAAGCACTGGAAAAAGCATCGGTAGCGCTGCAACGCGCCATCGACGGACTAGACACTGGGATTACCGGCGACTTTCTGGCTATGGACATCCGCGAAGTACTCCATTACCTGGGTGAGATAACCGGAGAAATCACTACTGATGAGGTACTTGGAAATATTTTTAAGAATTTCTGTATCGGAAAATAATTGATAATAAGAATTTTGTATTTTTACATTACAGGCATATCGTTAATTTGTAGCAGTTATGCTGAACTTGTTTCAGCATCTGTTTAATTAACCAACCATGATAAAACAAGGATACGTCTACATTATGTCAAATAAAAACAGAACAACCTTGTATATCGGTGTTACCAATAATCTGGAACGCCGGGTGCTCGAACATAAAGCTGCCTGTGGTTCAAAATTCACATCAAAATACAATCTTTTTTATTTGCTTTACTGGGAGAAAATTGATGGAATGCAGCGAGCGATAGGCCGGGAAAAACAATTAAAAAACTGGCATAGCGAATGGAAATGGAACATCATTCAAGAAGAAAACCCTGCGTTGAAAGATTTAGCCGGGGATTGGTTCTCGGATGATGTGATAAAAGAATATAAAAGGAGCCATTTGGCAGATTCCGAAGCTAGTTCGTAATGACTGCAAAACATCCGATGAAACAAGAATATGTATATAGTGGCTATAAGAAAACGTCAATAACTGCGTTACGCTCGCATTGGCAACCAGTCATTTACGTCAGTAAACTCCTGGATGCCAATTCTTCGCAAGCCTTGTTCTTGACGTTTTTTATTACGCCACTAAAAAAACTGGCGTTTTCTAAGATGCACTATATATCTTATCTAACAAAAACAGAACAACACTTTATCCCGGATGCCCAAAGCTTTTTATCTGTATAATCTTAAAAATATTTTCCTAAACACCCTTGTTCTTTTTTGCTTTTTGTTTGTTTTTGTTAATTTTAGGTTCTGTTAAAATAATAAATGCATGGGTAAAACACCTGAACAAATTGCACGTGAAAAGATTGACCAAATGCTGATATCAGCGGGCTGGGTTGTTCAGGATATGAAAGATATCAACCTCGGGGCTTCGTTGGGTGTTATTGTCAGGGAATATCCTACCGAAACAGGGCCGGCAGATTATATTATGTTTGTTAACCGTAATCCGGTGGGTGTGATCGAAGCTAAAAAAGAAGGAACTATATTAACTACTGTAGAAGAACAATCGGAGCGATATGCCACCAGCGGATTGAAATGGAATATCGATCAGCAAAAATTACCATTTATTTACGAAAGTACCGGAGTTATTACACGGTTTACAGATAATCGCGATCCGGTACCTCGTTCCAGGGAGATTTTTCATTTTCACAGGCCGGAAACACTGGAAGAATTAGTAAAACAAGAAAATTCCTTTCGCTACCGGTTAAGGAATGACATTCCGGTATTAAACCCTGAAGGGCTAAGAGCTTGCCAGGTAAATGCTATTACCAGGCTCGAAAAATCTTTTGCTGAAAATAAACCCAGGGCGCTCATTCAGATGGCCACCGGTTCGGGGAAAACATTTACAGCTATCACTTCGGTTTACCGGTTACTTAAATTTGCCCATGCAAAAAGAATTTTGTTTCTGGTGGATACCAAAAATCTGGGTGAACAAGCTGAACAGGAGTTTCAGGCATACAAGCCAAACGATGATAAACGTAAGTTTACCGAACTATATACAGTACAGCGGTTAAGCTCCTCATACATTAACCAAAGCTCGCAGGTTTGTATCAGTACGATACAGCGCATGTATTCTATTTTAAAAGGTGAAGAGCTTGACGAAACGGCCGAAGAACATTCGTTAAATGAAATAAAATTAAACAACGAAAATCCCAAAGAAGTGGTTTATAATCCGGATGTTCCGATAGAAACTTTCGATGTAATCATTATTGATGAGTGCCACCGTTCTATTTATAATTTATGGAAACAGGTGCTCGATTATTTTGATGCTCTTCTGATTGGATTAACAGCTACACCCGATAATCGCACTTTTGCTTTCTTTCACGAAAATGTGGTAAGCGAATATACCCATGAAGAAGCAATTGCCGACGGGGTAAATGTAGGATACGATATTTATACTATCGAAACGGAAATAACCCAAAATGGAGCAAAAATTGATGCCAAACAATTTGTGGATTTTCGCAGTAAGTTAACCCGTAAAAAACGTTGGGGGCAATTAGACGAAGAAGAAGAATATACGGGCAGGAATCTCGACCGTAATATTGTTAATCCAAGCCAGATAAGACAAGTTATACGCACATTTAAAGAAAAACTTTTAACTGAAATCTTTCCAAACCGCAAGGAAGTACCCAAAACCCTTATTTTTGCCAAAACCGACAGCCATGCCGATGATATTATTCAGATTGTGCGCGAAGAGTTTGGCGAAGGAAACCAGTTTTGTAAAAAAATCACCTATAAAATTGATGAGGATCCAAAATCCCTTTTAGCCTCGTTCCGAAATGCATACTATCCGCGTATTGCTGTTACGGTAGATATGATTGCCACCGGAACCGATGTAAAACCTTTAGAGGTGCTTTTGTTTATGCGCGATGTAAAGAGCAGAAACTACTTTGAGCAGATGAAAGGCCGCGGAACAAGAACCTACCGAAAGGATGACCTGCAAAAAGTAACGCCTTCGGCCGTTTCCAATAAAACACATTTTGTGATTGTGGATGCCATCGGCGTATGCAAATCGGTAAAAACCGAAAGCAGGGCACTGGAACGAAAAAAATCGGTCCCGCTTAAAGATCTGGTGATGAATGTAATGATGAATAACCGCGATGAAGATACCTATACATCTCTTGCCGGGCGTTTGGGCCGAATAGAAAAGCAAATGACCCCTGAGGAAAAAAATCAATTTAAAGCTATTGCCGGTGGTAAAAGTATTCACCAGGTAACCCATGAGCTCTTAAATGCCTACAATCCCGACTGTGCTATTGAAGAAACAAAAGCAAAATATCCCGAAACGGTTAATCTCGATGAGCAGGAAATCCCGGCCGAAAGAGTAGAAGAAAGTAAGCAGGAATTGATAAATAAAGCAGGCAATGTATTTACCGGAGAGCTGTTGCAATATATCGAAAAAGTAAAAACTGCACACGAGCAGATTATTGATACCGTAAACCTGGATAAAGTAAATTTTGCAGGTTTTTCGGACGATATGCAAGAGAAGGCCAAAGAAACCATCAAAAGCTTTGAGGCGTTTATTGAGGCGAATAAAGATGAAATTATTGCGCTTCGGATTTTTTACGATCAGCCTTATAAGCGCAGAAAGTTTTCTTATCAAATGATCAAAGAATTGCGCGGGAAATTGCTGCAAAGCAAACCCAATCTATCTATAATGACTGTTTGGGAAGCATATAAACGTTTGGAAAACAAACAAATATCGAACCCGGCCACCGAATTAACCGCATTGGTGGCTTTGGTAAGGCGTGCAATAGGGCTTGATACGGGCTTAACCCGGTTTGAAAGTACCGTAAATAATAATTTTAAACAATGGGTGTTTACCAAAAATGCCGGTAATGTACAGTTTAGCAAAGAGCAAATGGAGTGGCTGCGGATGATGAAAGATTACATAGCCACCTCAATGAATATCGAAAAAGACGATTTTGACAACGAGCCCTTTGCCGAAAAAGGCGGGTTAATGAAAGTATGGAATATTTTTGGTGATCAACTGGAAGATATTGTAGAAGAATTAAATGTTGAATTAATTGCATAACTATATTCGTAAAAATGAGTAGGAATAGCGAAAATATTCTTGAAAAACCTAAATCAGAATGGGGAGGGATTTGGACTGAAAAGAAACTTGATGCATTTGCTAAATATGTTTCCGCCTATTTAAGAATAATGAATAGGAATAAGTATTGGAAAACTATTTATTTTGATGGTTTTGCAGGAAGCGGTACCAGAAAGTCAAATTGTAAATCTCCAATATACAGGCAGTTACTATTAACCGAACAGGAAGAAAGATTATATAAAGGTGCAGCTGAACGTGTACTTTCATTACCTGATAAATTAAAATTCGATTATCATTACTTCATTGATTCAAATGAAGAGTCTCTTAATAATTTAAAGGATAGATTATTAGATTTTCAGGAAAGTTATCAAAATCAATTTCAGTACAGGACAGGCGATTGTAATCAACACTTGTTGGATCTTTCTAAAGCTATGAAATCGAATAAAAATAAATACGCATCACTTGTTTTATTGGATCCGTTTGGTATGCAAATTAGTTGGGATTCTATTGAATCATTAAAAGAAACAAGAACAGATATTTGGATTTTGATTCCGACAGGGGTAATTGTTAACCGATTGTTAGATAAATCTTGTCAGCTTAAAAATTCAAAGAAACTTCAATCTTTTTTTGGGCTAAGTAAAGATGAAATAATTGAGTATTTTTACCAGAAAGAAGTAAGGTCAACCTTATTCGGCGATGAAGAAGTTATAACAAAGGTTTCTAAACCAATTGAAAAAATTGCTGAATTATATTCGAAAAGATTAAAATCTATTTGGAAATTTGTGACAGATAAACCGTTAAGGTTAGAAAATTCAAGGGGTGTGCCGATTTTTCATTTTGTTTTTGCTTCAAATCATCCGGCAGCAGTTAAAATTGCAAAAGAAATTATTAAAAGTTCATAATTATGGCAACAACAAAAATAGAATGGACAGAAAGTACATGGAATCCTGTAACAGGATGCACTAAAATATCAGCAGGTTGTAAGTTTTGTTATGCAGAAGTTATGACCAGACGTTTAAAAGCCATGGGACAGGAAAAATATCGTTACGGGTTTGATTTAACTTTACATCCCGAAACGTTAAAAGAACCCTATACCTGGAGAAAATCAAGAATGATTTTCGTAAATTCCATGAGCGATCTTTTTCATAAAGATATTCCTGTAGATTATATTCAAAAGGTTTTTAAAGTAATAAAGGATAACCCACAGCATGTTTTTCAGGTATTAACTAAAAGAGCTGATGTGTTAAAGTTTTATGATAGTGAAGGATTGCTTGAGTGGCCTCATAACTTATGGATGGGAGTAACTGTTGAAAACAATGATGCTGTTGATCGAATAGATAACTTAAGAAATACAGGAGCAAGAGTTAAATTTCTTTCTTGCGAACCTTTATTAAGTGATTTACCTAGATTGAATTTGAGTCATATTGACTGGGTAATTGTTGGTGGAGAAAGCGGGCGAACACCACGTCCAATGAAAGAAGAATGGGTGATTGATATTAAAAAGCAATGCCAGCAAGCAAATGTTGCTTTTTACTTTAAACAATGGGGCGGTACAAACAAAAAGAAAGCGGGTAGAAAGTTAGAAGGTAAAGTTTATGCTGAAATGCCTGTGTTAAACGATTTATAAAAACTTTGTGTCTCTTTGTGATTTTCCTTTGTGAAACTTTGTAGTAAATTTTTTTAAACCACAAAGGCGCACAAAGTACACACGAAGGCTCACAACGAATAAACAGGAAAATATAAAATGAAATTACCAAAAGGGTGGATAAAGTCGAAATTTAAGGGAGTTTTACATAATATTTCCATTAATAATTTAAAAGTAAAGAAAAAGGATTATTTACTCCAAGGGAAGTTGCCTGTTATTGATCAAGGACAGGAGTTAATAGGTGGTTATACAAATAATATTGAAAATAAAATTGATGAAGAGCCACCTTTTATCATATTTGGTGATCATACTAGAATTTTAAAATTTATTAATTTCAGTTTTGCACCAGGTGCTGACGGTGTAAAAGTTTTGAAGGCTAAGAATAATATAGATTCTAAATTGTTATATTATTTTTTAAAAGTTATTATAAATAAGGTTCCCAATAAGGGTTATGCTAGGCATTTTCAATATTTAACAAAGGAAAATATCCCACTCCCCCCACTTCCCGAACAACACCGCATTGTAAAAAAAATTGAAGAGCTGTTTAGCGAACTCGATAATGGCATAGAAAACCTGCAAAAAGCCAAAGAGCAAATAAATACCTACCGGCAATCCGTTTTAAAAGCCGCGTTTGAAGGGAAATTGACTAATGAAAATGTTAAAAATGACGAGTTGCCAAAAGGGTGGAAGTGGCTGTCAATTAAAGATATTTGTTCTAAGGTAGAATATGGTTCATCGAAGAAATCAGAAAAAGAAGGTAGAATTCCAGTTCTTAGGATGGGGAATATTCAACATTATTTCTTTGATTGGACTGATTTGGTTTATTCAAATGATGATGAAGAAATTACTAAATACAGATTAAAAAAGGGAGATGTTTTATTTAATAGAACAAATAGTCCTGAATTGGTTGGAAAAACTGCTATATATTTAGGAGAAAGAGAAGCAATTTTTGCAGGTTATTTAATTAGAATACATTACAATTCAGATATTAATCCAAAGTATTTAAATTATTATCTAAACTCTCTGAATGCTAAGGAGTACGGAAATACAGTAAAAACTGATGGCGTGAATCAGTCTAATATAAATGGGCAGAGATTAAAAGGCTATCCTTTTCCTTATTGTAAAAAAGAGGAACAAAATAAAGTAGTCTCAGAAATCGAACAACGTTTCTCGGTAGCCGATAAACTGGAAGAAAGCATCGATCAAAGCCTGCAACAAGCCGAAACGTTGCGGCAAAGTATTTTAAAAAAAGCCTTTGAAGGCAAACTAGTTCCGCAGGACCCAAATGACGAGCCGGCAGAGAAATTGTTAGAAAAGATAAAAACCCCGTAAGAGTTTTCGGTTTGTAACCAGCAGTACAGATTGCAGTCAGAGCTCCGTAGATAAAGTAATATGTCAAAGAACAAAGATATATTAAATCTAACTTAATGCCAGATGGCACAAAGAAAGGAGCGATCTGTTCCAAGCCCGCCACTACATGGCTCAATGGCTCATATTTTTAAACACTTTTGTTATAAACAGTACACTACTTCGTAGCTTTCTTTTTTATGTTTTTATCAGTAGTTTTGTATAAAATTTTGTAATAAAAATGGCAAATACTTACACTCAGTTATATATACAAATTGTATTTCCCGTAAAAAACAGGGAAAGTGTTATTCCACAAAAACATAAAGAAGAATTACATAAATATACTACTGGAATTATTCAAAATCGTAATCATAAATTATTAGCTATTAATTATATGCCTTTTCATGCGCATATATTTATTGGCTATAAACCTGTTCAGGCACTACCTGATCTTGTTTGTGATATAAAAGCAAATACCTCTAAATTTATAAATGATAAAAATTGGGTAATTGGACGTTTCAGCTGGCAGGAGGGCTATGGTGCTTTTTCATATTCCAGATCGCACATCGATCATGTTATTCAGTACAAAATTAAACAGGAAGAACATCATAAAAAATCTTCATATAAAGACGAATACCTTAAATTATTAAAAAAATATGAGGTTAATTATGATGATAAATACCCGTTCAACTGGATATAAATATAAATATTACCATGTACCAATTATCAAAAAAAAAAAATAAAATTACCAGCGAAATCAATGAAAAGAGGTTACAAACCGAATACAAAACCGGAATTTTACGCTGCAAAAAAATTTTGGATAACTGGAACCCCGATGCAATGGATAACTTTGAAACATACCATAAACTTTATAAAACACTAACTGAATACGATAAACACTTTGCTTTTTGTTACGATTACATGAGTGGCTCAAAATATTTAAATGTTATAGCTTTACAGTTAGCCGATAAGGTTGGCTTAAAAGGCTTTTACCGATGAAACCAGGGATATAATTATTCGCTGGAGCAGAATAAATGAAAAAATCTAAATAATTTAAACAAGATGGAAGAAAAAAGAGAAGAAACTTTTGAATTTTTAAATTACAAGCTAACAGATGATCCTGAACTTTTAGATAAAGATTCAAGAATTACACCAGAATTATCCGAACAAATGGAATCTTTGCATCATAAAGCCCTGAAAGGCGGCAAAAAAAATATCGATTATTTATTGCATAAAATTGAGCAATACCCGGATGTTCCGCAGCTTAAAAATTATTTATCGGTAGCTTATATGAATAGTGGTAAAACAAAAAAAAGTTTTGAAGTGAATGATTGGATTCTCAAGGAGCATCCTGATTATTTGTTTGGATTATTAAATAAAGGATACGAGTATTATATAAATGAGCAGTACGAGAAAATTCCGGAGTTGTTAGGCCATTTAATGGAAATAAAAGAGTTATATCCCGAACGGGATATTTTCCATTTTTCAGAAGTGATTTCTTTTAATAAATTAGCGGTCATGTATTTTTCGGTAATCGGCAATTTTGAAGCAGCCGAATCGAGATTTGAGTTATTAGCGAAGCTGGCTCCCGATCACAGGGAAACGGAAATAGCATTTCAGGCACTTCTGAGTGCCCGCATGAAAGCAGGACACGAGAAATTCCTTGAAGAAGAAAAAATGCGAATTAGCCCTGAGCTTAAGGACTACAATAAATCGATACAAACCGATAAAGCACCAGAATTTGAGCATTTATTAATCAATGAATTATATCAGAACGATGTTAAAATCAATCACGATATTTTAAAAGAAATTCTAAGCCTGCCCCGCCACTCAATTATTAGCGACCTGAAGAAAGTTTTAAACGATTCGATTTGCCGTTTCGAATATTTTAAGGAGTTGTATAATGAGGGAAATATTAATGGAAAAGATATCACTTTTCCCATACATGCTTTGTTTTTGCTGGGTGAATTAAAGGCTTATGAAACGTTGGATGATATTTTAGAAAATTTAAGGCAGGGAAAAGAATTTATCGAATTCTGGTATGGAATTTTTATGACCGAAGCTTTATGGTTGCCTTTGTATCAATTAGCCGGGCCTAATCTGGATAATTTAAAAGATTTTATGCTTGAGACGGGAATATATACCTATGCCAAAACCGAAGTTTCAACAGCTATTATGCAATACTATTACAATAATCCTGAAAAAAGAGAGCTTATTGTAAACTGGTACCAAAGCATTCTGCACAATTTTTTAACCACAGAGAAAGACAACCTGATAGATTCCGAATTAATTAGTTTAATGATATGTGAGATAATGAAAGCTGATTTTAAAGAACTAATCCCTTTAATAGAAAAACTTTACGAAAAAGGGTATGTTAGCCAGGGTGTTTGTGGTACATTAGATGAAGTAAAAGAATATTTTGGAAAACATGAAATTGAGTACTGGAAAAACGATAAAAAATCAATCTTTGAAATGTATGATTATATTGTAAAATATTGGTATTCATACAACAAAGAAAAGCAAAACGAAACATTTGATTCCTGGCACAAAAAGGAAGAAACATATATACGCAACGAACCTAAAATTGGGCGAAACGACCCTTGTCCTTGTGGTAGCGGGAAAAAATACAAAAATTGCTGTTTAAATAAATAAACCATAAAAAAATTAAGTACAATTCTTGAAATTTTTAACTTTTATATTGAAAGAATGACACAACAAATCATACAAAAAGTCTGGAATTATTGCAATACCTTACGGGATGACGGGGTAAGTTACGGCGATTATGTAACCCAACTGACCTACCTGCTGTTTTTAAAAATGGCCGATGAGTATTCCAAAAAACCTTACGAACGCAATATCGGAATTCCTGAAAAGTATAACTGGGAATCGTTGAGAACAAAAACAGGAGCAGAGCTGGAAGCTCATTACATTACTATTTTAAATGAGCTGGGTAAACAAAAAGGCATGCTGGGACAGATTTTTTTCAAAGCGCGAAACGAGATTTCCGACCCTTCCAAGTTGCATAAGCTGGTACAAATGATTGACCAGGAAACATGGGTAATGCTGGGTTCGGATGTGAAAGGCGATATTTACGAAGGGCTATTACAGAAAAATGCAGAAGATACCAAAAGCGGTGCCGGCCAATATTTCACACCACGCCCGTTAATACGTGCAATGGTTGAGTGTGTTCGGCCACAGCCTATGAAAACTATGGCCGATCCGGCATGTGGTACGGGTGGTTTCTTTTTGGCTTATTATGATTTTATCAATCAGTTTTATAAAAAATCTTTAGATAAAGAGCAGCAGGAGTTTTTACGTAAGAAAACATTTAAAGGATGGGATATCGTACCCAACACCGTTCGTTTGGGATTAATGAACCTGGTTTTACACAATATTGGCGATTTGGATGATACCAATCCGCCTATTGTTCGCAACGATAGCCTTATTTCCGATACCGGCGAACGGTTCTATTATGTATTAACCAATCCTCCGTTTGGCAAAAAGAGTAGTTATACCATTACCAACGACGATGGTACGCAATCCAAAGAAGCTTTAACCTATAACCGTCAGGATTTTTGGGCTACCACATCCAATAAGCAGTTAAATTTCATTCAGCATATCCGCACCATATTAAAAATTGATGGCAAGGCCGCTGTGGTGGTTCCCGATAATGTGTTGTTCGAAGGTGGAGCGGGAGAGACCGTGCGGAAAAAACTGCTGGAAACTACCGATTTACACACTATTCTACGGTTGCCTACCGGATTGTTTTATGCACAGGGAGTAAAAGCAAATGTGCTGTTTTTCGATAACAAACCGGCAAGTAAAAACCCGTGGACCAAAGACGTGTGGATTTACGACCTGCGTACCAACAAGCATTTTACCTTAAAAACAAACCAGTTAAGTTACGAAGACCTTAAAGATTTTATCCGGTGTTATAATCCGGATAATCGATTTGAGCGTAAAGAAACAGAGCGGTTTAAAAAGTTTACTTACGAGGAGATTATTGCCCGCGATAAAACCAGCTTAGATATTTTCTGGTTAAAAGATGAAAGCTTAAGCGATTTGGAAAATTTACCGAAACCCAATGTACTGGCCGAGGAGATTATTCAAAATATTGAAGCCGGGCTAAATAGCTTTAAAGAAGTGCTGAATGGATTAAATGGGAGGGAATAAATAGAATTGTTTTTTTATCATTGATTTGTTAAAAGAATATTTATAATTTTATTAAGCTATAGGTTAATTTTTTTTGAACTTTTTTTCAATATTACCGTTTAATAGTCTACATTTGTGAAACGCAAATGTGAACATATGATTTCTGCAAAAGATGGTAAGAGAGCTATTTACATTGATGTGGATAACAAAGAAGAGATTTTGGCATATATAGTGGCTATAAGAAAACGTCAATAACTGCGTTACGCTCGCATTGGCAACCAGTCATTTACGTCAGTAAACTCCTGGCTGCCAATTCTTCGCAA
>JASGMZ010000133.1 GCA_030156305.1 Bacteroidales bacterium
TGTCCGATAGTACCAATATTAACGTGCTCTTTCGACCTATCAAATTTTTCTTTAGCCATAACTCCAAATATTAGATAATTAGATAATTTATAATAAAACAATTTACTTTGTTGAGCCAATGATGGGAATTGAACCCATGACCTCTTCCTTACCAAGGAAGCGCTCTACCCCTGAGCTACATCGGCAAGGAATAGAGCGGGAGACGGAACTCGAATCCGCGACCCTTAGCTTGGAAGGCTAATGCTCTACCAACTGAGCTACTCCCGCAATTTTTTTGTGGGGAGAGCAGGATTCGAACCTACGAAGGCGTGCGCCAGCAGATTTACAGTCTGCCCCAGTTGGCCACTTTGGTATCTCCCCAACAATGTTTTTCAATACGTTGAGCCGATGGAGGGATTCGAACCCCCGACCTGCTGATTACAAATCAGCTGCTCTGACCAGCTGAGCTACATCGGCAATAAAAGAACGCCGATTTTAGAAACATTTCCAAAATCGGTTCGCAAATGTATGAATATTTTATTTACAACACAAAAAAAATACGCTTATTTTCTTATATTTAAAAGAAAAAAATTATTGCCCTCTTTGTTTTTCTTTATGTTTAGTAATTTGCTTTCGTAATGCTTCAATTACATTATCAACAGACTCTTCAAAACTTTTTGACCGTTTTTTGGCAAAAATATCACTTCCCGGAATATCTAATCGAATTTCTGCAACCTTATTTTCAGTACTTTGATCATTTTCCAATCGTAAAAAAACTTCAGCACCGATAATATTATCATAATATTGAATCAATTTATTTACTTTATTTTCAATAAAATTGATAAGCTTTTTATCAGCATCAAAATGAATCGAATGAATGTTAATGTCCATAATGATTCCTCCATTAAATTTATGCTCTGGGATGAGCTTGTTTATAAATAGATTTTAATTTTTCAAAAGTATTATGGGTATAAACCTGTGTTGCGGAAAGATTTGCATGCCCTAAAAGTTCTTTTATTGCATTTAAATCTGCACCTCTGTTTAATAAATGCGTTGCAAAAGTATGTCGTAAAATATGTGGACTTTTCTTTTCGATAGTCGAAACGAATTTTAAATATTTGTTCACAATTCTATATACAAATTTTTCGTACAATTTATTTCCTTTATCCGTAACAAAAAAATAATTATGTTGTAGTGAGGGGTATTGAGCATCTTTTTCTTTCAAATATTGTTTTAATGTATTTACAAAACTCTGATGTATGGGAATAATACGTTCTTTATTTCTTTTCCCCAGCACTTTTAATGTTCCTTCAATTAAATTTACATCTACTGTTTTTAGTTCGATTAATTCGGATAACCGCATCCCTGTATTATAAAACATTTCTATAATTGTTTTATTTCGTATACCAGGGAAATCATCTCCAAATGAAAAGTCATCGAGCAAATTATTAATATGCTGTTCATCAACAAAAGTTGGAATTTTTTTAGATGGCTTTGGTGAGGTAACTTTATCCATTGGATTAATGGTTATATAACCTTCTCTGATGAGAAACTTATAAAAAGATTTTAAGGTAGAAATTTTTCGGTTAATGGTCAACGAAGAAAAATTTTTTTCCATCATACTTACAATCCATGACCGAATAATTTTTTCATTGGCATTTTGTATTTCGGTATTATAACCGGAATTAGTAATAAATAAACTAAAATGCCTGAGATCATTCTCGTAAGAACGAATGGTATGCTTTGAAAATCGCCTTTCGGTATGTAAATATTTTAGAAAAAGATCTTTGTACATATAGGGTTTTGCTTAAAAATTAAAGAGAAATAAAATAAAAGGTAAAAATATAAAAAAATACCTTGAATAGGGTTTTGCTTAAAAATTAAAGAGAAATAAAATACCACAAATGGTATTATACACTTACCCTATATCTGCTATTCTTCGTCTTGCTGCATTTTTTGAATGTAGATAGCTTTCTTCTTCTGTTCTCTTTTTTTAACAGAAGGCTTAGTAAATGCCTGACGCTCTCTTAATTCTTTAACAACACCTGTTTTTTCGAACTTTCTTTTAAACTTTTTTAAAGCTCTCTCGATATTTTCACCTTCTTTTATTGGTACTACTATCATAATTATTTTATCCTTATTTTTTTATTGAGCCGCAAAAATATTAATTTAAAATTCACTTTTCAAAAAAAACTACAAAAAAAATTAAAAAAAACATCTTTTTTGAAAAATGTGGTAAAAGTATAGTTTCTTTAGACAGAAAAATTGAATTTTATTTATCAATAAATATACAAATATTTACCTCAAATATCAAAAAAATATTATATTATTTTTCGAGGTATGGTTTAATTTTTTGAAAAACATTTTCGGGCAAAAGATTGTAATCTATTAATTCATTAATATCATTAAATTCGCCCTGTATTTCTCTGAATTTTAAAATTGATTGTGTTTGGTATTTATTTAGATAGGGATGTTTTATTAAATCAACATATTCTGCCTCATTAATATTAATTTTACGAATTAAACTGGTATCAATTATTAATTGATCTTTAATGCTGTCAATTAAAACAGAGTCTAACCCATACACTTCATATAGTTGTGATTTATGAATATAACCACCCAGCAATTCTCTGTATTTTATCATACGTTCAGCATATGCTGGCCCTATTCCATAAATTAATTCTAAACTATCTGCAGAGCATGAATTTAAGGAAATAACAATTGAAGTAAAATCTTTTGTATAATCTTTATAATCTTTATCCCGTTTTTCTACTTTCTTATCTTTTTTAGCTATAAAAATGTATGGTTCGATGATATTAAACTGCTCCTCATTTATTCCGTATATTTTTAGTAGATCTGTTGAAATTTGAAACTCTCCTCCGGCATTTCTATAGTTTATAAATGTTGATATTTGCTTTTCACTTAGGCCTAATTTTTTTAGCTGATTTTCTGTAATAGTATTCGGATCGAAATAGAAAAGCGAATCAGGGATTATCCAATGGTTTTCATGGGCGTTTTCTTCTGATGAATAGGTTTGATGTTTTTTCTCTTTTTCTCTTGTAAACGATTTTTCTTCCAGGGATTTTTCAAATTCAGTAATTTTTTCTCGATAATCTTTAGTCATTAATGAGATTTCTTTATCAGAAGAAAAATCAATACACTTTTCTACAATAATTAGGGTTACAAGTAAAAAAAGGAGCACAATGATACCATTGCGCTCTCTTTTTGTAAACGAAAAATATTCTTTAAACCTTCTTCCAGCCATTAATACCCGGTTATTAGAACTTTAAAATCCCAATACCATTTAAAAATACCATTGCAATAGCAATTGGTGCAATAAATTTAACCAAAAACATAAATAAATTTAAATATTTTGCTTTTAGCGTTCCCTGATTTGATAGTTCTTCTTTGGTTTTTGATTTACCAAGATACCAACCCACAAAAATAACAATGAGTAATCCTCCAAGAGGCAATAAAATATTAGCAGAGGTAAAATCAAGCATTCCAAAAACATGTTTACCAAAAATTTTAAAATCTGCCAAAGGCCCCCAAGACATAACGGCCATCAATCCTAATACAGATACTGATAAGCTGGCTACAATCGTTGCTTTTTTTCGGGTCATCTTTAATTCTTCGGCAAAATAAGCCACAATAACTTCTAAAACTGAAATGGTAGATGTAAGTGCTGCAACACCTAAAAGGATAAAAAATAATAGGGAAAAATAATATCCTCCGGGCATTTGTTGAAAAATATTAGGAAGTGTACGGTAAACTAATCCTTCGCCTGATTCCGGAGCAATACCAAAAGCAAATACAGCAGGGAAAATAGCTATTCCTGCCATTATGGCTATAAATGTATCTGTTAGCGAAACACTAACGGCGGTATTCGCTAAATTATCTTTTTTACTAATATAAGAACCATAGGTTATTAAAGTTCCCATACCAATACTTAACGAAAAGAAAGCCTGTCCGAGTGCTTCGAGGATAGTATTACCTGTAATTTTTGAAAAATCGGGTTTAAATAAAAACAATAATCCATCTTTGGCTCCTGGCAACGTAACCGAACGTATACATAAGATTATAATCAATAATAATAAAATAGGCATAAGTATTTTAGCATATTTTTCGATACCGTTTTTCACGCCGGAAACTACAATCCAGGATGTCATAAACATAAAAATAGCAAACCAAAGAATGGGCCGGAATGTACTTTCGCGAAAAGAATCAAACATCTGTCCTAAATCAGCAGAAGATTTTCCAGCAAATCCGTTAACTATTGACTGATAGATATATTCTAAGGTCCATCCTGCTACAGCAGTGTAAAATGCCAGAATCATAAAAGCAGCAACAACACCCATTAAACCAACCAGATACCACGGTTTTCCGGGTGCTAATTTACGAAAAGCACCAAATGGATTTCGTTGTGCTTTTCTTCCAATAGTAAACTCCGACAACATTACCGGAATACCAATTGCAAAAATAAAAGCGAGATATATAAATAAAAATGCACCACCCCCATTTTCGCCAACGACATACGGAAATCGCCAAATATTTCCTAAACCAATTGCCGAGCCTGCGGCGGCGGCAATAGCTCCAAACTTACTTCCGAAGCTATCTCTATTAGAAAAATCAAATTCTGCCATATCCTTTTTTAATTGTTTAATTAAAAATGTAAAAAGCTTAGCAATTTTACAAAAATTGACTTGATTTGCAAAAAAATAGTTAATGTAAGCACAAAAAAAAGACAGAGGAAAAAATCTCTGCCTTAATATTAATAAAAGATTATGAATTTAAGCAATATCAATTTCTTTTGCTAAATATACATCCTGAATTGCATTTAACAATTCAATACCCTCTTTCATAGGGCGTTGAAAAGCTTTTCGTCCAGAAATCAAACCCATCCCTCCGGCACGTTTATTGATAACAGCCGTTTGAACTGCTTCAGACAAATCAGACTTCCCGGATGATGCTCCGCCAGAGTTGATTAATCCCGAGCGGCCCATATAATTATTAACAACCTGATATCTGGTTAAATCTATGGGATGATCTGTTGTCAGTTCGTTATAAACTTTATCATTTGTTTTAGCAAAGCCTATTTCTTTAAAGCCGCCATTTACCGTTGGCAGTTTTTGTTTAATAATATCAGCCTGTAAGGTCACGCCTAAATGATTTGCCTGACTGGTCATATCGGCAGAGGTGTGATAGTCAACACCACCTTTTTTAAAATCAGCATTTCGCAAATAACACCAGAGCACAGTTACCATACCTAATTCATGTGCTCTTTCAAAAGCTTCGGCAATTTCAATAATTTGACGGTTTGATTCCTGAGAACCAAAATATATTGTTGCTCCTATTGCTTTTGCCCCAAGATTCCAGGCTTCCTCAACTGTCCCAAATAAAATTTGATCATATTTTGTAGGATATGTCATTAATTCATTGTGATTAATTTTTACAATAAATGGGATTTTGTGTGCATATTTTCTAGATACAGAAGCTAATACTCCAAAAGTTGAAGCTACTGCATTACACCCTCCATCAATGGCGAGCTTTACAATATTCTCCGGATCGAAATATATAGGATTGGGAGCAAAAGAAGAACCGGCAGTATGCTCAATTCCCTGATCAACCGGAAGAACAGACATATATCCAGTACCGCCTAAACGGCCGTGATTAAAAATCTGTTGCATAGTTGCCATTACTTGTGGCGACCGATTAGAATGGTATACAACTCTATCAACAAAATCAGGGCCTGGCAGGTGTAACTGATTTTTGTCAACGGTTTGACATTTATGATTTAAAAGATAATCGGCTTTATCTCCTAATAGTTCTACAATTTTATTATATGCCATAATGTTAAAATTTAAATGATTATAACTACTACAAATTTAAAAAAATAAATTGATATAAATAGGCTTTGGTTTCTTGAAAAAAAAATTTAGAAGGGGTAACCAATACCAATATTAATCATAAAATCGTTTTGCCAGGTTAAACTTCTGTTACCAACAATCCAACGGTTACCTTCCATTAGGGCGGGGTCTCTGAGTTTTACTCCCAGATCTAATCGAAAAACAAAAAAGGAAAGATTAAAACGAGTCCCAAATCCGGAACCTACGGCAAATTCTTTATAAAATTTGTCTTTTCTGAACAAACCACCTTCAAATTCATCAGATTTTAAGTACCAAATGTTTCCGGCATCAATAAATAATGCTCCTTCTAAAATCCAGAATAACTTAAATCGAAATTCAGCATTTGCTTCTAATTTAATATCTCCGGTTTGATTCGGAAATCGTGTATAAGTTTTCCCTGCATAAGATCCAGGCCCTAAACTACGAACATTCCAGGCTCTGATACTATTCGCACCACCGGAAAAATACATTTTTTCAAAAGGTAATGATTGTGAATTACCATATGGAATACCTACTCCTGCAAATATTCTGTATGCAAAACTGGTAGATTGGTTTTTCACATCATAATATCGAAAATCCAAATCAAATTTAACATATTGAGAAAAAGGAACGCCAAAAATTTCATAACTGCCATTAACAATAGATGCATCAGTTAATTCGCTATAAGCCGATAAAAGATTCCCTGAAATTTCTGCATTCATTTTAAAAAAATAAAAATCTCTGTTTTTTTTAAGATCCTGGTTATTAAATACCAAACTATAACTACTCACTGAGACTAAATGATTTTCGTAACTACTACGTAAATAAGTTGAATCAATAAAATTCCTGAAAGATTCAGAAGCATAAGGCATTTTTACGGCATTTAATTCAACTAATTTAACATTATGTTTCAGGTATTTATTTCCATCCCAGTTATAACCATAAGAGAGGTTTGCAACCGTTCTTCGATATTCTAACCTGTCCTGAAAATTATAACCAATAGAAATTTGTGTTCTGGGGTTATATTTTTTACTAAACTTTTCGGCTTTAAAAACCGGAAGCATAAACTTGGGAATACGCATGGTAATATCGCCACCCAGCTCAACGGCATTATTAATACGACTTATTCCAACAACAGAAGTATCAAGTGCTTCTATTGAACCATTAATCTTAAAGTCGGTGATCTCTGCACCTCCAAATAAACTTTTATGCTGATACAAAAAATTTCCACCAACGCCAATGTTCCCATAAGAATTTGTTCCTTCCAACTCAACTGTATAGGATTGCAAATAATGCTTTGTTAATTGAATATTACACTTTAAAAGGCCTGATGAACAGCTATCCTTCAACATCAGACTATCGCTTTGGGTTTCTTTAAACTGAATATTAATGACTCGAAATAAACCTAACGAATTGAGATGCTGATACGTTTTATTAACATTATACAAAGAATAGTCATCGCCTTCATGAATAAAATTGGCATGTAAAACAACTTTCTTTTTTAAGGGGTCTTTTCCTTTGCTAATAAAATAAATACCCTTTAAATAGGTAGTATCCAAATCTGAAAAGTATTTTTCTTTCTGTTCCAAAGCTTCTTTCTGATTATAATTTGTAAAAACGTACACTTTATTAATCCTATACTTTTGATGATTTGTATCAACAAATTTCCTGTTTTCATCTAACTCCTGGTATTTTTTAAGGTTTAGGATAAGAGAAACTTCCCGATTTTTCGCTGAGCTGTCTGCTTGAAAAAAAATAAATTCTTTCGTAAATTTATAATAACCTTGATTTTTTAAATAAGCCTCAATTCTTTTTCTTTCCTCTTGCAATAAGTCCAAATCAAAATTTTCACCTTTTGTAATTAAGGAATTAATGGTATCTTTAATGATTAATGGCTCAAGTAACGAATCTTGAATATTATAGGTTAAACGCTTGATTTTATAAGGCCTGTTCATCCTTACACGATATAAAACTCTGGCGCGTTGACGTTTGAATATAGCTGTATCTGAGACAACAGAATTATAATATCCTTTATTGTTTAAGTAAGATTTAATTTGGGTTACTGATTTATCGGTAAGAAAATCATCATAAATAACGGGTTCCTCGCCTATACGTCTTAACCAACCACTTAATCCTTTTTCTTTATTTTCCCGTGAAAGGTTGTATAAACCCAGATGGAATCTGATACCCAATACTCTTTTGTTGGGTTTTTGTCTAACGAATGGTTC
The DNA here is from genome assembly GCA_030156305.1 of Bacteroidales bacterium. GTDB lineage: Bacteria > Bacteroidota > Bacteroidia > Bacteroidales > UBA12077 > UBA12077. Next base: position 8,093 of record JASGMZ010000133.1, read on the forward strand.
TAACTCATCTTTTTTTATTTTTTCTTTTTCGGCTGTACCTTTTTCAACTTTAACTTTATATCGATCTAAAAGATATTTATC
>JASGMZ010000134.1 GCA_030156305.1 Bacteroidales bacterium
GGTGTTGGAAAATCGGCAATTGTTGAAGGTTTAGCTTTACGAATTGTCCAACGAAGAGTTTCCCGCGTACTTTTTGATAAACGTGTAATCACATTAGATTTAGCTTCCATTGTTGCCGGAACAAAATATCGCGGACAATTTGAAGAACGAATGAAAGCCATATTAAATGAGCTTTCTAAATCAACCAATATAATTTTATTTATTGATGAAATTCATACCATAGTCGGTGCCGGTGGAGCAACAGGTTCGCTGGATGCTGCGAATATGTTAAAGCCAGCCCTTGCTCGTGGCGAAATTCAATGTGTCGGAGCTACTACCCTGGATGAATATCGTCAGCATATCGAAAAAGATGGCGCTTTAGAACGCCGTTTCCAGAAAGTGATGGTAGACCCAACTTCGGAAGAAGAAACCATTGAAATCCTGCATAATATCAAAGAAAGATATGAAGAACACCATCACGTAAACTATACCGATGATGCTATTGAAGCATGTGTAAAGTTAACTATGCGTTATATCAGCGACCGTCATTTACCCGATAAAGCTATTGATGCACTGGATGAATCAGGGTCTCGTGTACATATTTCGAATATTGTAGTTCCTAATCGTATTATAGAACTGGAAAAACAGATCGAAAATATTCGAAATGAAAAAATAGCTGCCGTAAAAAATCAGAATTTTGAAAAAGCCGCAAGTTTTAGGGATACAGAAAAAAAATTAATCGATAATCTTGAACAAGAGAAAGACAACTGGGAGAAAGAACTCATTAAAAACAGAGAAAGAGTTTCTGAAGAAGAAGTGGCCGAGGTGGTAGCCATGATGACCGGAGTTCCTGTACAGCGTATAGCACAAGCCGAAGGTGCCCGATTAATGAAGATGGGCGACGAATTGAAGAAAAATGTGATTGGACAGGATGAAGCAATTGGCAAAATTGTTAAATCGATTCAACGTAACCGTGCAGGGCTAAAAGATCCTAATAAACCTATTGGTTCGTTTATTTTCTTAGGCCCTACTGGTGTGGGAAAAACACAATTAGCCAAAATTCTTGCCCTTTATCTGTTCGACAGTGTGGATAACCTGATTCGTATGGATATGAGCGAATATATGGAGAAATTTTCGGTATCAAGATTAGTTGGAGCTCCTCCGGGATACATAGGTTACGAAGAAGGCGGACAATTAACAGAAAAAGTACGTAGAAAACCGTATTCTGTTATATTACTTGACGAGATAGAAAAAGCCCATCCGGATGTTTTCCATCTATTATTACAGGTATTAGATGAAGGACAGCTAACGGATAGTCTTGGAAGAAGAGTGGATTTCAGGAATACAATTATTATCATGACATCGAATATTGGAAGCCGCCAAATTAAAGATTTTGGGCAGGGCGTTGGTTTTTCTACCAGGGCAAAACAAGAATCAGCAAGCAATTATACAAAAAGTGTAATACAAAATGCTTTGAAACGCTCCTTTGCACCCGAATTCTTAAACCGACTGGATGATGTGGTTATTTTTAATTCGCTTACAAAAGAGGATATCTATAAAATTATTGATATTGAACTAAGAGGACTTTATCAACGGGTTGATAACCTTGGTTATTCGGTTGAAATTAGTAAAGATGCTAAGGATTATATCACAGAAAAAGGATTTGATGTGAACTTTGGAGCAAGGCCATTAAAACGTGCTATACAGAAATATCTTGAAGACCCAATGGCGGAGGTGATTATCAAAACATCCATTAAAGAAGGTGAAATACTGAAAGTTGATTATAATAAAGAAAAGGATGAAATAGTAATTACCACTACTCCTGGCGGCAAAAAATTACCAAAAGTAAAACCCAAAGATAAACAACAAAAAAAGAACTAAACGTTGTAAACAAAGCCTTACTTTTATTGTTATAAAATAAGGCTTTTCTTAATTAATAAAAATACTATAACCATGGAAAAAAATAAAAATAAAGTAACATTTCAAGGCAATCCGGTAACTTTGCTGGGAAAAGAAACAAAAGTAAATGACAAAGCCGTAGATTTCAAGGTTTTAAATAATAACCTCGAATCGGTAAAACTCTCTGATTTTGACGGGAAAGTAAAAATTTTATCCTTATTCCCTTCTATTGATACCGGTGTGTGCTCAAAGCAAAATCATGTTTTTAATGAAAAAGCAGCAAATTTAAGCAAGGATATAGTTATCCTCGCTATTTCTAATGATCTGCCTTTTGCATTGAAAAGATTTTGTGGTGCTGAAGGTATCGATAATCTTATCACTTTATCCGATCATAAAGATTTAGATTTTTCATCAAAATATGGTTTTTTAATTGAAGAATTGAGGTTAATCGCCCGTGGAGTCATTGTTATCGATAAAAATAATATCGTTAAATATGTGGAATATGTTCCTGAAATTGGAGAAGAACCCGATTATGAGTCGGCTATAAATGCGGCAAAATCATTAGTTTAATATAAATTTTCGATTTTTACAAGCCATAAAGTGAGTACAAACTTTGTGGCTTTTTTTATTTAAGTATTTCACCATAAAGGTCAAAATCTTCGGATTTTATAATTTTAACCGTATAAAATGAACCGACTTTTAATTTTTGGTTAGCGGCATTTATAATAACTTCATTATCTACTTCAGGCGAATCATATTCAGTACGTCCAATATAATACACCCCCTCTTTTCTATCCATTAAAACTTTAAATAATTCTCCTATCTTATTTTTATTCAATTGATTAGATATATCTTGTTGAACCGCCATTAGCTCATCCATTCGTGCCTGTTTTACCGAAAAAGGGATATCATCTTTATAATGCTTTGCTGACCAGGTATTTTCTTCTTCAGAATAAGTAAAAACTCCAAGACGTTCGAATTTAGCAAACTTTACAAATTCCAATAATTCGTTAAAATCTTCATCTGTTTCACCGGGATGCCCAACGAGCAATGTAGTTCTAAGGGCTATATCAGGGACTTCATTTCTAATTTTTGCAATTAATTTATAAGTATCTTCTTTAGTATGCCCTCTCCGCATCATTTTTAACAGCTTATCGCTGATATGTTGTACAGGGATATCTAAATATTTGCAAATATTTTTACGGCTTTGCATCAGGCTTAACACATCATTGGGAAACAGCGCTGGAAATGCATAATGTAAACGCAACCACTGAAGCCCTTTTATCGATGAAAGCCGGTCAACCAATTCGGCCAGTTTGGAGGTTTTGTATAAATCATATCCATAATAGGATAAATCCTGGGCAATAAGAATTATTTCTTTTGCTCCGTTTTTCACTAACCGTTTCGCTTCTTCCTCAATATTTTCAATAGGCCTGGACTTATGGTTTCCTTTGATAAGAGGAATGGCACAAAAAGAACATTTACGGCCACATCCTTCCGATATTTTTAAATATGCATAATGTTTAGGAGTAGTAACCAAACGTTCACCTACTAAATCATATTTATATTGTCCGCCGATAAATTCAATTAACTCTTTTTGTTCAAAAACACCAAAATAACGGTCAACCGAAGGAATTTCTTTTTCTAATTCAACCCTATATCTTTCTGACAGGCAGCCAAAAACAATTATTTTTTCGATTTTATGTTGTTTTTTTAATGCTTCAAATTGAAGAATCATTTCAATCGACTCTTTTTTGGCATCGTTAATAAACCCACAGGTGTTAATGATTACAATTTCAGCGGTTTGGTTTGAGTTATGTTTTACCGAAAAACCGTTTGAAACTAATTGTTTCATTACATATTCGGAGTCGACCAGGTTTTTTGAACAGCCTAATGTAATAATATTAACTTGCTTAATCTTCTGTTTTGTTTTCATCAAAACTTTTTAAGTGTCTGTTTGGAATATATTGAAGTTAATCGGAAAAGAGAGAATCAACAAATTCTTTTTTATTAAAAACTTGTAAATCTTCCATTCTTTCACCAATGCCAATATATTTTACCGGAATTTTAAACTGGTCTGAGATACCAATTACTACGCCACCTTTAGCCGTTCCATCCAATTTTGTTAAAGCTAAAGCAGTAACGTCTGTTGCATGGGTAAACTGTTTAGCCTGCTCAAAGGCATTCTGGCCTGTAGAACCATCTAAGATTAATAAAATTTCATGGGGTGCTCCCTCTACAACTCTATTCATCACCTTTTTTATTTTAGATAGCTCATTCATCAGGTTTATTTTGTTATGTAATCTTCCAGCAGTATCAATAATAACTACATCAGCATCGTTCGATTTAGCAGAAGATAATGCATCAAAAGCAACAGAGGCTGGATCGGAACCCATTTTTTGCTTTACAATCGGTACACCAACTCTTTCGGCCCAAATGGTGAGCTGATCCACAGCAGCAGCCCGAAAAGTATCTGCAGCGCCAAGATAAACTTTCTTTCCCATATTTTTAAATTGATAGGCCAGCTTTCCAATAGTTGTAGTTTTTCCAACTCCGTTAACGCCAACAACCATAATAACATAGGGCTTATTATTTGAACTAAAGGATAATTCGATATCGGAAGAATTATTTTCTTCCAATAGCGCAGCGATCTCTTCTTTTAAAATATTATTCAACTCCTCAGTACCGAGATATTTATCCCGAGATACTCGATTTTCAATTCGTTCAATAATTTTCAGGGTAGTATCCACGCCTACATCGGATGTTATGAGCACCTCTTCCAAATTATCTAATACTTCATCATCGACTTTTGTTTTTCCGATAACAGCACGTGACAATTTTTTTAAAACATTTTCTTTTGTTTTTTCTAATCCTTTATCTAATGTTTTTTTCTTTTCTTTCGAGAATATTCCAAATGTACTCATAGGTTTGTTGTTTTCTAAATTAATGTATATCAGGTGGTAAATTTAATACAATTTGGACAAATGGCAGAAATAAAAAAGGCTTTCTTTTGAGGAAAGAAAGCCTTTTTTATTGGTAATATCTTCAGGTTTATTTCTTTGCAAAGAAATCTTTTATTTTTTCGTTATTTACCATTTCTTCAACATACTGGTAACTGCCTTTTTCGGTTTTAACCATTTTAATGCATTTGGTTAAATGTCGTCCAGCTCCTGTTTGTAGTGTTGCAACTGCTTTTTTTGCCATAATTCAATTATTTTATTTCTTTATGAACGGTTACTTTTTTTAATATTGGATTATATTTTTTAAGTTCCAGTCTTTCCGTTGTATTCTTTTTATTCTTTGTTGTGATATATCTTGAAGTTCCTGGTAGGCCTGAATCTTTATGTTCTGTACATTCTAAAATAACCTGTACTCTGTTTCCTTTTTTTGCCATGATTACACCCCCTATTTTAATACTTATTAATATAACCTTTTTCTTTCGCGTTTTCTAAGGCAGCTTTCAATCCAATTTTATTGATGGTTCGAATAGCCGAAACTGAAACTTTCAGAGTTATCCAACGGTCTTCTTCTTCAAAGTAGAATTTCTTTGTCAATAAATTTGGATAAAACTTTCGTTTAGTTCTTCTCTTTGAGTGGGAAACATGGTTCCCAACCATAACCTTTTTTCCTGTAATTTGACAGATTCGTGACATTTTTATTTAATTTTTTATCGTATGCTAAAAACAGAACGCAAAATACGTGATTTTTATTTAATTATTCAAATATATTAACAATTATTTTTTAAAAAATATCATTTTTTTAACTTAATATCAATTTTTGTAACATATTAATAGCTGTTAACGATGCTCGTTGAATATTTCTATCTCTTTGGTCTCCAAAAACAAATTTTTGGGTAATCACCTTGTCTTTACCGGCAACGGCAATCCAGGTAGTTCCTACCGGTTTTTCTTTAGAGCCTCCTGTTGGCCCTGCTATACCCGAGGTAGCAATTGAAAAATCGGTAGTAAACAATTCTAATATCCCTTTGGCCATTTCTTCAACTACTTGTTTACTTACCGCACCATAAATTTCTATATTTCTTTTATTTACATTTAAGATATTTTCTTTTATCTCATTCGAATAAGCAATAATACCTCCTTTAAAATAGTCAGAACACCCGGGAACAGATGTAATTAATCGCCCAATATTCCCACCGGTACAACTTTCAGCAACACTAACAGTAGCCTTTTTTTCTTTTAACAATTTTCCTAAAAGCTCTTCTAACTTGTCTTCATCAAAACCACATATATAATCCGGAATAATATTTTTTAAAGCATTTACTTTATTTTCAATCTGCTCCTCGATATACTTCCTGTTTTTCCCTTTGCCGGTAATTCTTAATTTAATGACTCCGGGAGAAGGTAAATAAGCTACTGATAAATCTTTTGGAAAATTTTTCTCCCATTCTTCCAATATTTCAGCTAATTTTGATTCAGCTAGTCCCTGGATTAAAATATTTTTATGTGAAATATAAAAATTTTTGTGCCGTTTTTTTAGTTCCTCAAGAATATGGTTATTCATCATCTCTTTCATTTCGAAAGGGACTCCAGGCAATGAAATAATGATTCTTCTATTATCTTCAAACCACATTCCGGGAGCTGTTCCAATTGAATTTTGAATCACGGTACAATTCTCCGGAACTAATGCCTGTTGCTTGTTTCTTTCATTTAAGTCGGCGTTTCGTTTGATAACAAAGGTTTTTATTTTTTCAAGCACTTTGTTATTCATCACTAATTTAACGTGAAAATATTCTGCAAGTGCAATTTTGGTTATATCATCATTGGTTGGGCCTAACCCTCCGGTTAATATTACTAAATTTGTAGATTTATCTACTTGCTCTAAAGCTTTAAATATAGATTCCTTTTTATCTGATATAGAAACTATTTTATGAATATCAATTCCTAAAAGATTAAGTTTATTGGCTATCCAGGCAGCATTGGTATCAACAACCTGGCCTATTAATAATTCGTCTCCTATGGTAATTATTTCAGCTTTCATAACTAATTTTGGTTAAATTGGTCAATAAACTGTAATCGTTTTAATAATGGTGGGTGAGAATAATGAACAAACACATAGGCCGGGTGTGGTGTTAGGTTTGATAAATTATTGACTGATAGATTTTTTAATGCATTTTGTAAATATTTACCATTAAAATTTTCTGCCGCAAACTGGTCGGCTGCATATTCATTTTTACGGGAGATACTATTCATAAATAAACCAATTAGTGTAGAAATCGGGCTGTAAAGAAAACCAAAGGTAACAAGCCCAAGATGGAAACTTGCTTCTTCAGCACCTAAAGCCTTTGATAAAACCGGATTACCAATAAATAAGGATAAAATATAGAATGTAATTCCGGTTTGTAAAACAGAAGAGATAACAGATATTAAGGTATGTTTCTTTTTATAATGTCCTATTTCATGGGCTAATACAGCTACAATTTCTTCAGGGCTTAATTTATCAATCAACGTATCGAACAACACAATTTTTTTCTTTTTACCCAATCCGCTAAAAAAAGCATTCGCTTTACTGCTGCGTTTTGAACCATCCATAACGAAAACATTGTCGAGTTGAAAATCAACTTTTTTACAAAAATTGGTTATTTGAGTTTTTAGCTCTCCTTCCTCTAATGGTTTTAGTTTATTAAACAATGGCAGTAATAAAGAAGTGTAAAACATGGCCATGAATATTGTAAAAAGGCTTACTAAAGCCCAGGCATAAATCCAAAAATAACGGCCTGTTTGCTGATAAAACCAAATAATTAATGCTAATAATCCTCCGCCAATAATAGCTGTAATTAACCATCCTTTAAGTTTATCTGTAATGAATATTTTGGGTGTGGTTTTATTAAATCCAAATTTTTCTTCAATAACAAACGTATCATAAATGCTAAATGGGGTATTGATAATGTCAGAAGCAAACATGATTATCCCAAAAAATAGTAAGGCTATTAAAATATAGTTTGTAGTTATTGAGCGAGCAATAACATCAACATAAGCAAACCCTGAGAAAGAAAGAAAGAGTAAAAGTACCAGCAGATTAAAAGTGCTGGTTACTATTGAAAATTTATGGTTTGCTTTATCGTATTCCTGCGATTGATGGTACTTTTCTTCATTATAGATCCCTTTTAGCTTTTCGGGTAAATTAGCGCTTCTCCTGGTCGCATTTAAATAATCTAAAATTTGTTCCAATAGATAATCGAAGATCAGGATAACTATGATGATATAAAAAACAATTTGATACATATAAAATCATTTTAGCTAAAACAGGGAGCAAAAGTAATAAAAAA
>JASGMZ010000135.1 GCA_030156305.1 Bacteroidales bacterium
GCATCTAAAAGCTATTGGATATGAAATTTATGTAGGAAAATTAGGTGATAAGGAAATAGACTTTATTTGTGAAAAAGAAGCTAAAAGACTATACATACAGGTTAGTTACTTATTGCAAGATGAGAAAACACTTAACCGGGAATTTGGTAATTTACTGGAAATAAAAGATAATTATCCAAAATATGTTGTTTCAATGGACGAAGCAATATCCGGTACTGATTATAAAGGAATTCAACACATTTACATAAGAGATTTTCTTCAAAAAATGGTGTTTTAAATGCTTACGTCACCTTTTGGCGCTACCAAAGTGTAGGTTTGTGGATAATACGGTTCAATTTGTGCCAGCAATTCCGGTTTTATGTTGCCTGTTTAAACCGGCGGGCAGGCATTCCAGAACGCGGTTCGTTTTGTGTCATTTTTCGGTTTGATTTGTGCCAAACTTGGTATATTCCGTAATAATAAATTTGTATAGTAAATGGCGCCATTTACTATACAAAAATTTTTCCCTGTTATTCTTTAATTTAATTGCAGTTCCTTTTCAATATGTTTATCCAAAAATTTCAACATATCCTTTCCTGACTTAAAATTATCAGGAAACCAGGTAAGTAGTTTATTGAGGTATTCTTCTTGTATAAAATCGATTAATGAATAACGGATGGTTTTAATATACCTGGTATCGAGATAAATCTTTACGGGTTAATCAAACGCAAGCATCTTTTTATGTAATTGTCCCAGGTTTTTTTCAATATCTTCTTCCTCCAGTTCCATCCAGATACAGTCATATTTGATGTTGTTTAGTTTACAGTAATTGATAAAAACTTCAAGTTCTTCTTTAGTCCAAAGGTTTTGCATATTATTCATTTTCTAATGAATCTGATTCTTTGTTAGATTTTTCATTAGCTTTTTCTTTAGCTTTTTCTCTTTCTCTCCACATTTCCATCATTTTCTCTGCAGCATCATTCTCATCTATTTTCAAATATTGCATAAAAGATTTTTGGGTTTTATGCCCTGAAATTTTCATAATAAGGAATATCGGTGTTCCAGCCAGGCCGCCTTTAAAACACTAAAGCCCTTGATTTTCAAGGGCTTTTTTATTTTCTGTCGATTGATATTTTTTAATTGCTCTCCGGTAAAGTAATAAATTTAAAATCCAATCCCACGGCTTCAGCCATCATTTGCCCCTCTTCCAGCAAATCTTCATCTTCTTCGTGATAAAACCACTTAATAATAATATCAACCCCTTGTTTTTTTATGCGCTTAAATTTCGCAAGCAGTTCATAGATTACTTTTGCTGTTGCCGTATTAAAATAGTCGAATTTAAAATCAATAATCAACTCTTGTACTACTTTTGCTTTTACCTTTTCATTCTCAAAATTATCCAGAAATTCAAAAACCGGTTGATAAAATTCAATGGCATTGGCAGGTTTTGATACCTTTAGGAAACTTAAGGTATTATTATCAATATCAAAATTAATTTCTGGAGTAAATGTAGTACCTTCTATCTTTAATGAATTCATGAACTAAATAAATTAAACGTATTTTCTTATACGCAAAAAATAATTTTTATTTACAAAAATAGAAAGTTTTTTGTAAAGTAAACAATCCTTAACCAAAAAAACGTTACAAACCTCATAATAGAATTAAAAAATTTTATAAATATCATAAAGCCTGGAAAATTTTCCAGGCTTTTAAAAATCATTTTTCAGGTTTTAATCTTGTTTAGGAGGGATTAAATAAGTCCCTGCTACAGCTACCACTAAGGCTACAATAAAGGTAAGTAATCGTGAAGTAACTTTTTCGTCCATCCCAGTTTGTATCCAGATAATGGTAAAAACAAGTCCGGTAATTATTGTAAGCAATACAGCTCTGCCGTGGTATTTTTTCCAGAATAAGGTTAGCAAAATAACCACAGAGAAAGTGCCTCCTATTCCAGCCCAAACATAACTTACTAACGTAAAGATATAATCAGACGGAGCTACATAAGCAATAAACAACGCAACAATAGCTAACCCGGCAGTTACGATACGATGTCTTGTAAGTTTTTTCTTTTTGTCGCCATCTTTTCTCTCTCGTAATAAATTTTCAGAAAATTCGGTTGCCGAAAGAATTAATAATGAATCAGCAGTTGAAACCATAGCAGCAATGGCACCGGTAATTAAAACAGCAGCAATTGCCGGTGGAAAAATTTCCAATAATACTGCAGGCATAACATATTCCCGGTCTGCTAGACCTGTTGGCCCAAAAATGGCTATTCCAAGCCAACCAATCATTAAAGCACCAATATATGCAATAACCGTCCATACGATACCAACATTCCGTGCTCTTTTAGCCTGTTTTGAACTATGAATCGCCATAAACCGCATACTTAACTGGGGTTGTCCACCTAAATACCCAAAGAACCAGCTAAACCCGCCAACAATAGCTACTCCTGCAAGAAAACCGGTTAATCCGCCCGTCATAGAACTGTATTCGGGCCCGGCCAGTTGTAATGCTTCCGTAATATTCGAAGCAAATAATTCGGGATGATTCGAAACATAAATCAACCCTACAATGGGCCCTAACACCAATGTAGCAATCATCACTACTGCTTGTACAACATCGGTATAAACAACACTTCTAAACCCACCATAAATAGTATAAGGTATAATGACAGCAGCCGTTAGCAGCATCCCATGTTCAGGTTTAATATCAAACATGGTATGCAACGTTTTTCCACCGCCTAAAAATTGTGCACCCACATAAAAAAAGAAGAAAAATACAATGGTAAAACTTCCCACAATACGAATCCACTTTCCTATTTCACCATGCCTGCGGGCAATATACTGGGTAAAAGTATCAATTTCGTATTTTTCGGCTTCGTCTCTTAACCGCCAGGCAATAAGTGCCCATGCAGTAATAATACCTGCAACACAACCTACTGCCGTCCATATTTCCAACAATCCGGTTGCATACGCTGCTCCGGGCAATCCAAGCAATGCCCAGGATGACTCGCCAGTAGCACGTTCGGATAAAGCAGCAACCCAACCCGGTAAATTACGGCCGGCAATAGCAAAATCAGAACTGGTTTTTACTTTCCGCCCCTGATACACGCCCCACAAAATTAAAAGCGAAATATACGTAATCATTACGACTAAAAGTTGTACATTGTATTCCATAGCTTTAATTTTTTTTTGATGAACGAGCACGAATATATGAAATTTTTAGATTTTGTTTTAAACATAGCAATTGAAAATTTTAAATTAGTACATTGAAATATGATTAAAAATCAAAAATGTGATACAATAAATCTTAAAATGAAACACCCATGAGATAACGCACACACAAGGGAATGATTATATAACGAAACTTGAAATTTGAAACTTGAACTTAAACTTAGCCAAGCGATTTCACAAACACCTTCAAAATATAATTATTGTGAGTAAATTAGGAAAAAACTTTCTATGATACACCAAAATTTCCAATTTCAAATTTCGAATTTCGAATTACTAATTTTTCTAAAAAACATAAACAACTGAAAATGAATTAATTACTAAAATATAAACAGGTAAAAACTTTTTATTATCTTTAAGTCCTGAATTATTTTTCAAACCCTATAAAAATTACCATCATGAAAAAATTTTTACTTCTTATTTTAAGTATTGCAATGTTCGTTGCTTGTGCTCCGAAGCAGCAAGAACAGGAAAAAAATGAAACACAAAAAACCCTGGAAATCAATGTTGTCAACAAGGGAAATGTTGATTTTGATACATTTTTTAAAAACAAAACCATGCGGTTTGATTATTTCCACACCGGAAATTCAGAGACTGAACATTTTGCTGTTGATAAGATATTATCGGATGGCCCATGGTATGGCAGTAAAAATGTATTAATTGACGAATTGGAGTTAGGCCCTTATTTTTTCGAAGTAATGGATAAAGAAACGAATCAACTATTATACTCCCGTGGGTTTGCCAATATTTTTGGGGAATGGCAGTTAACCCCCGAAGCAAAAGAAAACTGGGGCACCTTTCATGAAACAATCCGTTTTCCATGGCCCTTAAAGCCGGTTACAGTAATTGTTAAGAAAAGAGATGCTAACTACGATTTTCAACCGATATGGACAACTGATATTAACCCTGACGCACGCCAGGTAAATCCTGCAGATATAAAACATCGTGAAGAAGTGGTTGCAATCCACGAAAGTGGCAATCCGAATGAAAAATTAGACCTGGTCCTTTTAGGTGATGGTTATACGCAGGAAGAAATGGATAAATTTGTAGCGGATGCCAAACGCGTTACAGGCTATTTATTAAGTGTTGAGCCCTTCAAATCTCGTAAAAATGATATCAATGTATGGGCTGTAAAAACACCATCACAGGTATCTGGAATTTCACGGCCACATCCGGGAGTATATAAACGTACAGCTCTGTCAGCACATTACAGCAGCTTTGATTCTGAACGTTATGTTTTAAGTTATGATAATAAAACCATCCGTGATGTGTCTTCAGCAGCTCCTTATGAATTTACCTCCATTTTGGTAAATGAAAGAACCTATGGTGGCGGGGGTATTTATAAATTGTACACGACCCTTGCTGCCGATAATAAATTTGCCAAGTACTTAATGGTTCATGAAATGGGACACCACATAGCCGCTTTAGCGGATGAGTATTACTCTTCGGCGGTTTCATACGAAGCACCTTCGATTGAAAAAGAACCATGGGAAACCAATATTACCGCATTATTAGACAAAGACAACTTAAAATGGAAAGATTTAGTTGATGAAGATACGCCTGTTCCTACTCCATGGAATAAAGAAGCATTCGATGAATTCAGCTACGAAGCACAAAAGAAACGTACAGAGATGAGAGCACAAAAAGTTGAAGAATCGATAATGGAAGATTTTTTTATGGATATACACCAAAAGCAGGATGAATATTTTGCTAAAGAAAAATATAAAGATGTAGTGGGTGCTTTTGAGGGTGCCGGTTACAATCAGTATGGATTATACCGCTCACAACTGGATTGTATTATGTTTACCCGGCATACCACCTTTTGTAAAGTTTGCCAACGAAGCATTGAAGATGTGATTGATCAGTATTCGAAGTAATACTTTTACTGCTAAGATACTAATTCGCAAAGAGATAGATGTATTAATTTATTTCTTTGCGTCTTTTTTATTCTATTTCTATGTAATCCATCGAAAAAAATCTTTGTTAATCCGCCAAAACCATTAACTTACTAAAATCGGGCTCTCCATGCAGGTTCATTAAAATCATGACATTCTCTGTGCCATCCTAACAACTCTGATTTACGATTATTTTTTTGATGATAAACCATCCGTACTTTATCTTTTTGATCATAAACCGTCATAATTTCTTTAAATCGACCTTCTTTAATTCCATTATCCAAAAGTATAAATTCATTATTCCTAAAGCCTTTGTCAGAAACTACGATTTTTATTCTATCAATTTGCTGTAAAAATTCTCGCTCTTCATCCTCCAAATCACCATAGGTTAAGCCTGTTTTTAAAATAAAACTCGGGATAACCATAGTAAATTCACTGTTCTTTCTTTGATATTCACGTACAACATCTTTTAATGTATTTTGTGCCATTAAAACAGGCGTAGTAAGTATTAATAAAACCAAAATGGAAACTATTTTTTTCATATCAATAAATTTTATTAACGAAAGTTTATCTAAAGACGATTAAATTATGAAATCGTTACAGATAAAAACATTTTTATAATTCCAATTATATGCTTATTTTTCGCTATTATTAAAATCTCAATACCATGAAAAAAATTCTACTTTTACTTAGTGTCATTTTAGTAGTTGGAGGATGTGCGTCAAAACGTTATACTAAAAAAGCTACTAAATTCGAAGAAGCCGGGTTGTACGAAGATGCGGCTGAATACTATTACCAGGCAGTAAAGAAAAAAGATTCGAATGTAGATGCCAAATTAGGTTTACGAAAAACAGGACAAATAACGCTTGACCGGAAGCTGGCAGATTTTACCCAGGCATACAAACAAACCGATTATAAAAAAGCGGTATATAACTACCTTGAAGCCGAAAAATACTATAATAAAATTAATCTTGTAAATGTAGGCCTTGATTTTCCTGAATATTACAAAGAATACTACGAAGAAGCCAAAGGGGATTATTTAAATAAAAAATATGCCGATGGAGTAGAAAAACTAAACCGCGAAGATTTTAGGGCTGCATTAACAGTATTAGAGGAAATAAAAGGGATTGACCCCCATTACAAAGATGTAAATGATTTATACATTACTGCAAAATATGAACCTATATATCGTGATGCTAATCAATATCTTGAAAATGAAATGTACAGAAAAGCCTATTACACTTTTGAAACAATCATTAATGGAGCAGGAAATTACAAACAATCCGTTGCTTTAAAGAACGAAGCACAAGCAAAAGGTACCATTACCGTATTAGTTTCTGATATATCTTATACATCATACAAATATAGAGACGTATCGAATAAATTAACTTCCGAGATAAAAAATGAATTGAGTCGTTTAAATAATCCATTCTTGAAAGTTATTGAGCCTTCATCATTGGATGTAAATTTATACGAAAATGGACAAATGAACATGCAAGCGGCAAATCTTGCCGGCATTAAAGCCGTATTAACCGGAGTTGTTAATAATTACACAACAATCAACGGAGGAACAAAAAAAGAAGAGAAAAAAGGATACCTAAAAGAAGTGACTAAAACAAAAAATGCCGAAGGTGAAGAAATTGAAAAGGTGAAATATTATAAAACTACCTATTACGAATATATACAAAACAACAAAGCAACCTTATCTATGAGCTTTAAGCTTATATCAACCGAAGATAATACCGTTTTAGCCTCTGACGTATTTAACAAGGGCAATTCAGATAATATGCATTATGCCGAATATAAAGGCGATAAAAACAAACTCATTCCAGGCTACTGGAGGTATAAAGATAGAGAAAGTAAAGAAGATGTCCAACACGATAATAAAACCGACATTAATAAATTACAAAACCTTTTAAATGCGGATAAAAACATTAAATCGGCACAAGAATTGCTAAATGAACTAATGGAACAATCGGTAAAAAATGTAACAAATACTATTGATAAATATAATCCTGAAAAATGATGAGAAACTTTTCGATTATTTTTTTAGTACTTATCTTAAGTTCTTGTGCAACGAAAAAACAAGTTGCTGAATTTGAATCATTACCTGACTGGGTCAGGCAAAAACCGATTATTCCGGGATACTATGTTGGTATTGCATCGGTAAAAAAAGTTGGAACATCGGCCCAATATATTACACAAGCGCGTAGGCAGGCTCTTGCCGATTTAGCCGAAAGCGTATCTTCTAATGTGAGTTCAACATCCGTATTACATGCTATAGAAACCAAATATGGTTTTTCTGAGACTTATAATCAAAAAATACAAATCAGTACGGATGATTACCTGGAAGGGTTTGAACCGGTTGATTTTTACGAAAACGAAGACGCATATTGGGTATATTATAAAATTGATAAGCGTACTTATCATGAAATGAAAGAAAAAAAGAAAAAAGAAGCTATTGCTACCGCACTGGCAAAATATCAATCGGGAATGGAGGAAGAACAAAAAAACAAACCCAAAGAAGCCATCTCCTTTTACCTGCAAGGATTACAAGCCATAAAACAATACTTAAACGAAGAAAATCCTGCGGCCTTCAAAAATCTGAATATTGATATTGGAAATGAACTATTTTCTTCCATTAATGGAATACTAAATAACCTTAAAATTGAGTCCAAAAAGAATTCTGTAACGGTAAAGCGAAGAGAAAGTTTTAACAATAATCTTGATTTTTTAATAACTTTTCATGGAAATCCTGTTCAAGGAATACCCGTTACATTTTTATACACTGGTGGGTATTTAAAAAAAGACCATCAAAACTCAGATGCTAATGGAATAGTTCAGTTAGAACCTGAGCCTGTTTATTCAAAAAACGAAAAAGAACAAATTACAGCATCTATTGATTTAAAAGAACTGGCTCAACAATCGGTTGATGA
>JASGMZ010000136.1 GCA_030156305.1 Bacteroidales bacterium
AAAATTTCCAGGTTGTGGTTAGCTACCAGGCTGGTTAAATCGTATTTTAGCTCGTTAGCACGGATATTTCCCAGCTCGGGATCGGCCTTGCGGTAGTGCCATACGTATGAGTAGTTTTTTTCTTCTATGAATGTTCCCGGGGTACGATCCACATAGAACTCCAGAATAGGTTTGATGTTCTCCTTCCAGTCGATTTTCATTTTTTCAATCAGCTGCCAGTTCTTGTCGGGATTTTTTATCCAAACGCCATGTTCTACGATCAAGGTATATTTCTTCTTCTCGAACCATTTCGAGAAGGTATTTTTATCCCGTCCGCTAATCAGCACAATCTCATTGGCCGGGTCGGTGGCCAGGTTGTCCAGGATATTGTACAGGACATTATCCGGTGAGGCGTTGGACGGTTTGTTTTTAAAGCTTACCAACGTACCATCATAATCGAGGAAAAGGATGCGCTTTTTGGCTTTTTGGTAAGCGCTGATGATACTTTTCTCAATAGGTGGAGTGATCTTTTTAGCGATATATCTCTCTTTTTCCTGGTCTTGTTTTTCCAACGATTGTAAGAAGTCGGTAGCCCATTTATCAATATTATATCGTTTAAGCCGGTTTTGCATAATGGTAATGCGTTCCACCTGTTCCTCTTCGGGCATCTCAATGGCTTGTTTCAGGGTGTCGGCAATCTCTTCGTAATTTTGGGGGTTAATAAGCAGGGCCTCGCTCATCTCTTTGGCTGCTCCGGCCATCTCGCTTAAAATTAACACTCCTTTTTTATCCACTTTCGAAGCCACAAATTCTTTGGCTACTAAGTTCATTCCATCGCGAATAGGGGTAAGGAGTGCTATTTCACACGATGAATAAAGGTCAATTAAATTATCGAATGGCATTGCGCGGTAAAAATACCAGATAGGCGACCAGGTGATGGTGGCAAATTTCCCGTTGATGCGGCCTACCAGCTCATCTATTTCGCTTTTCATTCGTTGATACTGGTCAACATTAGAGCGCGAAGGAACAGAAAGCATAACTAAGGTTACTTTCCCTTTGAATTGTGGGTATTTATCAAGGAAGTATTCAAAAGCCGATAGTCGTTTGGCTATGCCTTTGGTATAATCCAGCCGGTCGATCGAAAGGATTAGCTTAATATCAGGCGAGTTGAGGATATGTTTATCCAGCTGTTGCTGGATATCCGATTTGTCGCGTATCGACTTGCTATGGTGCTGAATAGCCGCATGGTGAAACTTGTCATAATCAATCCCCATGGGAAATGAGTCGGCTTTGGCAATACGGGTATTCATATTTATTTTATTGAAATTAATTTCGAATCCCAGCAACCGCCGTACCGAACTAAAAAAGTGCCTTTCATAGTCGTAGGTGTGGAATCCAATCAGATCGGCACCCAGCAAGCCTTCAATGAGCTCCTTACGCCAGGGAACAAGCCTAAACACCTCGTATGAGGGGAAAGGAATATGCAGGAAAAAACCGATGGAAACATCCGGGCATTTATCCCGGATAAGCTTAGGTAATAACAATAACTGGTAATCATGAATCCATATCTTATCACCTTTTTCGCAATATTGAATGATTACCTCAGCAAACTTCTGGTTTACCTTCAGGTAAGCCTCCCAATAGTCTTTTTTAAATTCAGCAAACTCGGTAAAATAATGAAATAGCGGCCAGATGGTTTTATTGCTAAAACCATAATAATAAAGATCAACTTCTTCTTTGGTTAAAGGGACTCCAATGCAATTTTCTTTTTTAACGGCCTCGTTCACTTTCTTATCCAACTCTTTCGATAAATCTTCTTTGGCTAGTCCTGTCCAGCCAATCCATGTGCTTTCGTAGGCTTTGTGTACCGATTTCATGCCGGTTGCCAACCCGCCAACGCTGGGTTGGATGTTTAGATTATCATTTTCAATTTTAATATTTAAGGGAAGTCTGTTAGAAACAATGATTATTTTGCTCATAGCTTTAGCTCTTTTTACACATTATTTTTTATAATGATGGCATATATTACTATTTTTTTATTAAAAATCAAATTATTTATTAGAATTTTGTAACGCAATTAAAAAGTTAAATAGTGCGTGTCTATAAACTTGCAAAAATTTTTATAATATGTGTGTCTGTTTAGAAAGTGCAGTTGCAAGGCTTGCGAAGCCGCCAAAAACGCAGTTTACTTTTCGTAAATGAGTATTTTGGCTACAAGCGTAACGCTGTAAATGGTACTTTATGGACAGACACTAAATAGTTTACTGTATGGATAATTTGAATTACGGAGTTATTGGGAATTGTAAAAGTGCTGCACTGATATCAAAGTATGGTTCAATGGATTGGTGCTGTTTGCCCGAGTTTGACTCTACCTCAGTATTTGCCAAAATTTTAGATAAAGATATTGGTGGCAGTTTTGAGATTTTAGTAGATGATGACTATGAGATTACCCAATCATATATTTATAAAACCAATATTCTGGTTACTAAATTTCATCGCGGAAACGACCGGTTTGAGGTAGTGGATTTTATGCCACGTTATCAAAGTGAGGAAAACGGCTACTACTCCCCGCCCGACGTGATCCGCTTTATCAAATACATTTCCGGGAAACCGGTTTTTCGTGTGAAATATGACCCTAAACTAGAATATGCCAAATATCCAACAAAAACCATCATTAATTCAAAATATATTAAAAGCTATACAAAAGATGGAAATTACAACTCGGTGTATCTATACTCAAGTTTTGATTTTGAAGCTGTGGTAAATCAGCAGGAATTAACGCTTACTGAGGATGCTTATTTTTTGTTAAGCTATAACCAGAAAATTTTGGAACAAAATGTAGAACGGGCTTATTTGAAACTGGAGCGAACCAAAGTTTATTGGTTAAACTGGTCTGAGCGGACCAAAAGGTATAAAAAATATAATGATGAGATTTTACGCAGTGCCCTTGTTTTAAAGCTGTTAAGTTACAATAAAACAGGCGCTGTTTTAGCGGCAGCTACCACTTCGTTGCCCGAAACGTTAGGCGAGATCCGTAACTGGGATTACCGTTTTTGCTGGATTCGAGATGCCTCAATGGTAATAAAAGTAATGACTAGTTTAGGGCATTATAATGTAGCACGCAGGTATCTCAATTTTGTGATCGATATCATTCCCGATAAAGATGAGAAAATCCAGATAATGTATGGCATTAACCGGGAAAAGAAATTAACGGAAACCATCCTGGATCATTTATCCGGATACGAACATTCGGCACCGGTACGCGTAGGAAACGATGCCTACCGTCAAAAACAGAACGATATTTACGGGATTTTGGTAGATGTTATTTACCAGCATTTTAGTATTTACGATACATCGATGCAAAATAGCGAAGAGTTATGGACCATCGTACGAAGTATTGTTAAAATTGTGAAAGATAACTGGAAAAAACCCGATCGTGGAATTTGGGAGATACGAACCGAGTACCGGCATTTTACTTTTTCAAAAGTACTTTGCTGGGTAGCCGTTGATCGTGCGATCAAAATCGCTCGTCTGATTAATATGACCGAATATGTAAATAAATGGCGTGAATTGAGTGATGAGATTAAAAATAATATTCTTGAAAACGCCTGGAATGAAGAGATTGGTGCTTTTACGCAATCGTACGAATCTACCGATCTGGATGCTTCAACGCTGCTCATGGAACCCTATGGTTTTATCGATGCTAAAGATCCAAAATATGTGAGCACGGTGAAAGTTACCCGTAAAAAGTTGTGTCGCAATGGATTGATGTATCGGTATAAAAATAAAGATGATTTTGGGAAACCATCATCATCATTTACCATTTGTACCTTCTGGCTGATTAATAGTTTATATAAAATCGGCGAAAAAGATGAAGCAGAAAAACTATTTAAACAACTGCTTTCATACAGCAATCACCTGGGGCTGTTTAGCGAAGGTATCGATTTTGAAACCAAACGTTTGCTCGGTAATTTTCCACAGGCCTATTCGCATCTGGCATTAATCGAAACCGCCGAAAATATTTCCGGAGGTTTACTTTCTAAAGAAGAAAAAATTATTGAGGCGATGCGATATACCGGTTAATATATCTTTTGGTCAAGTAATGGGCTCTTTTTTCTTTGTCGTTCTGTTAGCAGGACTAATTTATGTTAATTTCTTTTTCAGAAAATAAATCCTCAGAATTAATTCTGATAAAAGGCTTATTATAATATGCTATCCAATCTATAACTTCGTTGGTGAATTGGGCCGCTTCTGTTGATAATATACAAATCATGCATCCATTATTTATAGATCAAAATTTTTGCAGCCATCATTGCATTTCCAAATATTTCATTCCTACGAGTCGGACGTTGCCTCTTCCATACACCTTGATGATAATGCCAGGTAAGCCTTTCTCTATGTTTTTCATGAGACATTCCCAAAAAAACTTTTGGTATTTTTTCTTTGAATACTTTATTTTTAATGGTAATATAAGATTCTAACGGAGATCGGAAGGGAATCTCTCTAAAGCGACAAAAAAACCGGATTTAGGAAATTCAATATTGTATTCTTTAATATCCACAACAACCCATTCTTCTCCTAATGAACCCGAGGCATAAATTGCTTTTGGAAGAAGCTCCTTACCCGGACAATTATTAATACTATCCAAAACATATAAATGTACTCTAAACTTTTGATCAGGGCTTCCCTTGGTTTCTTATGTAATACTGAAGATTTTCTATAATTCCGTATTGCTTTTTTTCATTAGGACTATAAACAGCCAATTGTTTGACGGTTTTATCCATATACCAACCCTCAGGAGGCTTTTTAAAAATTCTAAATTTTTTGAGTTTTTTCCTTCTATATTTTTTGCAGGGAAAGTAACTTTTCTTAGCTCATAAAATTTTTCTTTAAGGATAATTTTATTTTGCTCCCTGTTCACATAATTCTTAATAGAAATTTTTTTTGTTTCATATCCCAGTCAGCTTATTTTTAAGGTGTCCGTTGTTTTAACTTCCCATAATTCGATGTAAAATGCACCATCTTTCCAGGTTATTGTTCCTTTATCTCTAAATGTAATTTCAACATAAGGAATTGGATTCCCGGTTGAATCAACGATTATGCCTTTAATGTTATGGATGTTTTGGGCACTAAGAGAATGTGGAAAAATAATTAGAAGCAAAAAAAATAGTTGGTTTAATAAAAAAGTCTCATAGTAAATGTAAATTAGCTAATGCTGGCAAGTAGAAGTTGCCAGCATTAGAACCTTCGATTAAAAATCAGTTACCAGTCTGGTTTCATCTGTTCTATAGTGTCCAAATTAAATATATCTTTGTTGTGATTTGTTTTTATTACCTTCTGTTATGCAGTTGTGCATTATTCTACGTCAAAAATTATCATTAAATTTTCTTTCACCAAATTCATCAAGTCTTTTGGCAAATCACCTACTTTATTAATCAAGCGGTTATTGTCAATTGCCCTAACCTGGTCAATCATAATATCACAGTCTTGTTGTAAATTTGCAGTTCCTTTCTTAAGGTGAATTCTCAAAATGTCAGCCTCCTTTTTAATGTTAGTTGTTATAGGACAAATAATTGTTGAAGGATGTGGTATTTTATTAAGCAAATCTGTCTGAACTGCAAGAACCGGCCTTGTTTTACCAGGCTCCGTTCCTATCTGTGGATTCAAATCTGCAATCCAAATTTCAAACTGTTTAATCTGCATAATCTATATCTTCAAATTCTTTAAGTACGGATATTGAATCCATTTTAACTAATTCTGATTCTTTTTTAAGTTTTTTCTCAAGAATCATTCTTTTCTGGATACGGTTGTAATATTCTAATGCTTCGTTAATATATCTGTTACGAGGCTTTTTAATCCTAGAAAGAATTTTTTCTGTTTCTCCAAAGATTGAATCGTCAATTTTTAATGATACTGTTTTCATAGCATGAAATTTATACCGTAAAGGTATATATTTTTAGTATATTAATCAAGTATGTATAAATATGCTTTTTTATAATTTCTAAAATCCGAAAGTTAATTTAGTTTGTAAAATCATTTATTTGACTCTGCGAATTAGTAATCGGTCATACAAAAAAAGCAAAAATGATGCGCCTAACCCAATGCCTAATACTATAATCCAAATTTTATTAGGTTGATAATTTTCCCACAGGAATTGAGTCAGTTCCTGATGGCTCATATTCATGAGTTCTGCAGCACGGTTATAATAATCGGTTTGCGAAAAAGTGTCTGAAATTTTAGGAATATCAAGCCCTCTTGTTGTAACTTCTTTTTGCAATAAGTTTATTTTATCCGACATCTTACCATAAACACCGCCTGAAATATAACCGGCTAAAAAGTTTCCCAGCATAACCGGCAAAAATGATGTTCCCATATACAAAGCCACCTTGTCTCTGGGAGCAATTTTACCGATATACTCAGTTATTTTAGGCGAACCGGCCATTTCGCCAACGCCAAAAATAAATATGGAGCCAATAACAAAAAACGGGTTGTTCGTAAACAGGGTTAGCGACATTCCTATGGAACAAACCAGAAAACCTGAAATCATGGAGCTTAAAGGTTTCCATTTCATAATAATGGTTGATACAATAATCTGAAAAATGATAATGTAAAGAGCATCAACGTTTGTAATATATTCTGCTTTTATGGTTCCGTCAGCAGAACCAATTTTTTCTGCCAGCCAGGGCCATGCTTCATGAATAAAATTGTAAAGCGTATGGGTATCTACCCACTGGTCAATAAAAACCGGCAGGGTGTAAAATAGCTGATTATACATAGCCCAAAATCCGGATACGATAATTAAAAACAAAACCAGTCTGTAATCTTTTAAAGCGACCCATATATTTAAAAGAATGGTTTTTAGTGATTCCCAAAAAGGAGTATCAGACTTTTCTCTTCCCGGCTCTTTGAAAAAATAAAGAATAGGGAAGTTTACAGCAATAAAAATAGCACTTAGATAAAAAACCTGGTCATAGGAAACTTTGCTAAAATGAAGAGCAAACAAAGGGCCTATAAAAGCTCCAATATTTACCATCATATAAAATATTCCAAAGCCGATAGATGATGTATCGTCGTTAGTTGTTTTTGATACAGTTGCCGAAATGATAGGTTTAAATAAAGCCCCACCGATTGCGACATAAAGAAAAATAGCAAAAAACGATGCAAAAGAACGACAATGTGGCATGGCTATAAAACCGGTAATGTAAATGAGAAAGGCAATAAACAGAACTTTTTTGTATCCATATCGGTCGGCAATAGCACCTGTAATTAAAGGAAGAAAATATAAGATAGCTGTTCCAACACCCATAATTATCCCTTTTTCGGATTGGCTTAATCCTAAAGCCCCAATATCTGTCGATTTGGTAAGGTAATTAGCTAAAAGCATATAAAACCCATACCACGCCCAACGCTCAAAAAGCTCCATAGTATTGGCAATCCAAAAAGTTTTAGGGAATTTTTTAAAAACACGTGCTATACTCGGCATAATGGTGTAGTATTTTTAATTTATTTTGATTGCAAATTAATTTTTTTATTTTGATTTAGATTTATGTATTGCCTGAAAGTTTAATATAGTGCTCAAAGCTCGTTAAACCAGTGTTTTAAAAATATGTTGTATATCATATAAAAAAATGCAATAAATCATTTGGGCCTATTAAATCTTTATTTATTTTTGCACCCTTTTTAAAACAGATAAGTAATTATTTTTAGTTTAAAAAAGGGTTTAATTTAGGTTAATTAGGATTGATTTTTCGTAGTTAAATTTTAGGGTTAGTGAAAAAGAGAATGACAAGAGAGCTTTGTTATTCTCTTTTTTCTTTTGGCTCTATTACATTGTTGTTACGAGAATTCTGTTATCTTGCAAAAATTATAAACAAAGTTATTGATATTATTATTTTGAATGAATAAACCATGTAAGCATTCACAGAGTTAATAAATTATAGATATATATAGTGGCTATAAGAAAACGTCAATAACTGCGTTACGCTCGCATTGGCAACCAGTCATTTACGTCAGTAAACTCCTGGCTGCCAATTCTTCGCAA
>JASGMZ010000137.1 GCA_030156305.1 Bacteroidales bacterium
GCTTTACCTCCATAGCTTAAGCTTTTTTCTTTATCTGATTTTAAATAAATTTTAGATAACTGATTGTAAACTGGTATTAATTCCTTTTCAGGCAGGGTATTAAGCATTTGCTTTAAACTATCTAACTGGGTGTTATCTTTTCCGTAGGAGTTTCCTATTAAAAACCCTAAAAACAATATTAAAAATATAGTTGACTTTTTAATATGCATCGGAAATTATAAATCTATTTAGCCTAAAATAAGAAAATAACTAACTATTACCCAGTAAATGGTTAAGATTTTTATGATTGAATCGTTTTTATGATTTTGCTTTGGGTAGTGTAAATGTAAATTCACTTCCCTGGCCTAAGGTACTATTTACCCAAATTTCACCTCCACTTTGGGAAATTAATTCTTTACACAAAATAAGTCCTAATCCAGTTCCTGTTTCATCGTTAGTACCTTTTGTAGAGAGGCTGTAGTCTATGCGGAATAAATTTTTTAAATCTTCATCACTAATGCCTTTTCCATTATCGGAAACAGTTATGGCAATTTCATTTTTTTGCTCTGTGGAATCAATTTTGATTATACCATTTTGTTCCGTAAATTTAATCGAATTACTAATTAAATTCCGTAATATCGTTGAAAGTACATTTTTATCAGCATACACAAAGGTTTCTTCAGGAATCTTCGTTTCAATTTGAATCTGTTTTTTTTGAGCTAATATATTTAATATAGAAAGTGTTTCATTCAGCGATTCGGTAAGATTTATATTTTTGGGCGAGAGTTTTGCCCTTCCCAATTGAGATTTTGACCATTCAAGCAAATTACCTAATAAATTAAACAGGTTTTGTGATGATTCGAAAATCATCTTACTATATTCCTCTATTTCATCTTTCGAAAGATTATTTACATTTTTAAATAAAACTTCGGAAAAACCAAGCAACGGCTGAAATGGGTTTTTAAGATCGTGCGCAATGATGGAAAAAAACTTATCTTTAGTAGCATTTAGTTCTTTAAGGTTTTTTTCTGATTCACGTAATTTCTGATTTGCCTGTCTTAACTGATTATTTTTTGTTTCTAACAGGTTGCTGGTTCTTTTCTTTAATCTAAAACGGCTAAAACTTAAAATAGCTAATGTTAATATTAGGATCGTAAATGCAATAAGATACTTTTTTTGATTTTTTTGGCGATTTAATTCCAGCAGTTGAATTTTATTATCTTTTTTAAGTACCTCATTTTCAATTTCAAGATTTTCCGTTTCGTGTTTAATTTTTAACTCAGCTACTTTATTACTGTTTTGTAATTTAAAAATGCTATCGTGCATATCAGAATACAACTTGTAATATTCCAGGGCATTTTTATAGTTGTTCTGATTTGTAAATATGGTATACATAAACTCATAGGCTTCAATTAATACTTCGACATCATTAACTGATTTTGCCAATTTAATAGAATTTGTTAAATAATTTTTTGCGGTATTGTACTCTTTAATCTCAATATATAATTTGGCCAGATTATTATAATTGTTGGCAATATCTGCTATATTGTTTCTTTCATTATTAATTTCAAGTGCTTGTTCTAAATAATCTTTTGCACTGGCATAATTACCAAGATCAATTTGAATTAGTCCTATATTGTTTAATGCAATGGCAATTCCTTCTTGATCGTTTAATTCTTTATTAATTTCAAGGGCTTTTCTATAATAATCAAGCGCTTTTCTTTTTTCTCCTTTCTTGTCATAAGCAGTTCCCAGGTTATTATAAGCAGAAGCCTGCCCTTGAGAAAAATTATTTTTTACATCAATTTCTAATGATTTTAAATAATAATTTAATGCTTTCTCATTCTCTCCAATATTTTGATAAATGATGCCCAGATTATTATAAGACATGGAAATACCCCGCTGATTATTGTACTTTTTATAAATTTTTAATGCATCCAAAAAGTATTTTAAGGCAGAGTCGTAATCTGAAATCGTTTGATATACATTCCCAATAGCATTGTATATTTGTGCTGCAGCTATCTCGTTATTTTGTGTTTTAATAATTTCCAATGCTTGTAAATGATATTGAATAGATTTCTTATAATCATTTATTCTACTGTAAGTACTACCTATTGCACTTAAAAATAAAGCAATATCATCTTTGCTATCAATTTGTTTGCTAATTTCGAGCGCTTTTGAATAATATTGAAGGCCTTGTTCTGGTTCATTTTTAACATTGTATAATATTGCTATATTATTATAAATACCTAAAAGGCCTTTTAAGTCGTTGATATCTTTTTTTACGTTAACTGATTTTTGATAAAATTCCTCTGCAACATCGTATTCGCCTTTAAAGTAATATACATTTCCAATTCTGTTGTATGCATTTGAAACTCCTTTTTTATCTTTTAGAATATGAGCAAGATTCAGAGCCTCATTAGCAAAGTACAAACTGCTGTCTAAAGAAATATTCCAATAATTCCTTGAGATATTATTTAAAAGTTCAATTTTGTTTTTTTCTTCTGTTGTTTCCAATGTATTTATTAAACTGTCAATTACCTGTCGTGAATTTTGGGAATATGTAGGAAGGCTTAAGAAAAGGAATAAGAATATAAGTAATGTGAATCTTTGCATAATTTATTTTGTGGAATTTGGATAACTTATGTATGATAAATGTTTAAAATTAAACGTTTTATACTATTTTGATTCTATTATTGTTTTGGTTTATTTTTTATTGTAACTGTACTACGAAATTTACCATCAAAAAGTTTGGTTATTACCTCATCATTTATATTTATTTGCTGAATTTTTTTGATAATTTTTTGATTTTCATTAAAAGTTATCGAATAACCTCTTTTTAATATGTTGGTAGGATCAAGTAATGTTACTTTATTTTTAAAGTTGTTTAATAATGAATTATTATTTTTTAAGGTATGTTTATATCCGGTAATCAATGTTTTTTTATAGAAAATTATATTTTCTTTAGCAGATAACAAAGTTTTTGTTGTTGTAAACTGGATGGATGAAATGTAACTGTTAATCGTGCTGTCCTTTTTATGAATTAACTGGGTTGCCGAGTTTTTGAACTTTTCTTGTAATAGCGTAAATTTATTATTTTGTTTATTTAGAATATTTTTCGTTATTGGGATAACAATTGAGCTTGATTGAATGAGTTTTGTTTTTTGATGATGGATAAAATCAATGGCCATATCATAAATTTGTTCTTTATAAAAATCAATCCTCTGATCAAACGCTAATGTTTTTTCAATAATATATTCAGCAACAGCCGTAGGTGTTTTTAATTTTTGGTAAGCAACCATATCTACAATCGATTCATCTTTGTCATGTCCTATTCCTGTTAAAACAGGTATGGGATACTGGGCAACATTTGCAGCCAGTAAATAGTTGTTAAAACAATTTAAATCAGCTTGCGACCCACCTCCGCGAATCAGTACTACAATATCGAAAAAATGTTCATTTTTAAAAATTCTTTCTAACGCATCAATAATAGATTCTTCGGCCTGCAATCCTTGCATTATCGCTGGAAATAATTTTATATAATATGTATACCCATATTTATTGTTCGTTAACTGATGCATAAAATCCTGATAACCTGCAGCTGTTTCGGATGAAATTACGGCAATTTTTTGAGGTACTATCGGGAATTCCAGTTCCTTATTCATATTGATAATCCCATCTTCTTCGAGCTTTCGTAATGTTTCGGCTTTTTTCTGGGCTAAATCGCCCAGGGTATAATTGGGGTCAATATCTGTAATGTTTAAGCTAAAGCCATACAACTCATGAAATTCTACGGTTACTCGTATTAAAATTTTAAGCCCTGAAGCCAGTTCATGGCCGGTAACACTTTCAAAATAGGGCTTTAACATCCGGAAAGTAAAAGCCCAGATGGTTGCTCTGCTTTTAGCAATAATATTTTCATTGATGGCATCTTTTTCAATCAGTTCCAAATAGCAATGTCCGCTACGATTAATTTTTAATTCGCTTATTTCAGCTACTACCCATAGCGATTCTGGGAAATTTAGTTTTATTTTTTCCTGAATGGATCGATTGAGTTCCAGTAAGCTAATTTTTTGAATCATAGATTATAACTTGCTAATCTTTTTAGTTAAATACTGATTTCCCATTTTTATCTTTAAGAGATAAATACCCGAAGGTAATTCATTAAGATTATTCAATATCAATGTAGCTTTATCTTGAGTTGGATCGATTATATTTAATTGCTTAATTTTTTGGCCGGTTATATTAAATAATTCAATCTGAATTTTTTGAATATCTTCTTTTATGTTGATTTCAATGGTTAAATTGTCATTGAAAGGATTGGGGAAAATATTCAATAGAGCATTTTCTGAAAGCGTATTAATATTGGTTTGTGTAAGGTTTGCTGCTTTCCCAAAATCAGGAATTCCATACCCAGTATAGTAATCAGGGAATGAATATTGATGGGCACTTTCTTCAATCATTCGCATAATTTCCATATTATTTAAATCCGAAAAATGTTGCCATAAACAAGCAGCCAATCCAGAAATTAATGGTGCAGAAAATGAGGTTCCGTTGGAAAAGGTAATAGCTCCGTCAATCCCTTGTATAGCTGTTTGATATCCCATGGCGGCAACATTTGGTTTAATTCTGCCATCGAATGTAGGGCCAATGCTGCTAAAGTATGAATATTCGGCATATTGATTTACAGAACCAACGGTTAGTACACTGTCTCCATCCGCCGGGGCTGTAATATATTTCCAGGGATCATCACCCTGATTTCCTGCGCTTACCACAACGAGCATCCCTTTTGATGCTGCAATATCGGCTGCTTTGGTTATAAAAGCACTTTTCCCGTCCATATCTTCATAAGTATAGTTTAAAACAGGATCATCAAATTCGAAATAACCCAACGAAGTATTTATGATATCAGCACCAGCACTATCGGCAAATTCAGCAGCAGCTACCCAATGGTCTTCTTCAATGCTATATTCCGAAGCCGTTTGTTCAGTTCGTAAAAGCCAGTAACTGGCTTTTGGGGCAGTACCAATTAATTCACCCGGAAGGTTAGCTCCCATTACAGACAAAACTTTCATCCCATGCGATGATGCATCAAACACCACCGTATCTCCATCAACAAAATCGTAAGTGCCTATGATTTGATTATTACTCCATAAACTATCGAATGCAGGTAAAATATCAACATTATAAAACCCGGCATCCAGAATGGCAATAATCATGTTTTGGCCCATATTTCCATTGCGGTGCAAAGTATGCCCGTTAAGCATTGAAATTTGAGTAGTACCAAAACCATAATCAAAAATACTATCACCTTTTAATGGATGTTCTTTTGCAGGGCAATTAGATTTTTTTTTGTTTCTATATTTAGGATTGGGCCCAATTTTTTGATTTGATTTTATAAAATTAAGTTGTGATATGGTGTCCATTAATTCGGCATCAGTAGTATAAACTAAAGCTGTATTTAACCATTTTGAGGTATTTTTTATGGTTAATCCCAGTTTCTTTAAACTATCAAGGTAACTTGTATTAACCGGGAGATCATTTTCTAGTATGGGTATATTTTGCTTTAAACGGCGCTGAATAGCTTTTGTGGATAAAAATGCCTCCGGTTGTTCAATAGAATATTCGCTGTTGTTTTTATCGGTAAAAAAAATGCGGTAATTGTCAGGAGCTACCTGAGAAAAAAGGAGGGAGGGCAAAAAGAGCAAAAGAGAAAACAGTAAAAATTTTTGCATATTAAATTTGTTAATCTTTACAAATTTAACAAAAATGTTTAGAAAAACTTAAACGATGATGCCCCCACCTAATAGCATATCATTTTTATAAAAAACAGCAGATTGTCCGGGAGTTATGGCAAAAACTTCCTTTTGGAAGTAAACTGTAATTACAGAACCTTCAATTTTAATCGTACTTTTTACTCCTTCGCTTTTATATCTTACTTTAGTTGTAACTTCTATTTCGGTATTTGTAGGAATATCATTGATCAAATGATAATTTTTTACCCGTAGTTCTTTTTTGTACAGTTCGCCTCTTTTTCCTAAAACTATTTCGTTGGGTTTTGCATTTATTTTTAGAACGTACATGGGCTCTCCCAAAGCTATTTTTAATCCTTTTCGTTGCCCTATAGTATAAAAAGGATATCCTTCATGCTTTCCAAGATATTCTCCGTTAATAGAGATAAAGTTTCCCGGCCCGACTTTCTGCGCTATCTCAGGAACATTAATTTTTAAATATTTTCGGTAATCATTATCAGGGATAAAACAGATATCCTGACTTTCTTTTTTTTGAGCAAGTTTAACAAAACCTTTTTCTGCTGCCATGTTTCGTATTTCATCTTTGGTGTATTTGCCCAAAGGAAGAAGCGATTTTTTTAGAATATCCTGAGTTAGCCCCCACAAAAAGTAACTTTGGTCTTTTTTTAGGCCTTTTGCTCGTTTAATAATATATTTTGAATCTGTTTTTATGATTTGTGCATAATGGCCTGTAGCAATATAGTCGCAGTTTAATTCGTCGGCTTTACGCAGTAATATATTCCATTTTATTTTGGTGTTGCATAAAACGCAAGGGTTAGGTGTTTTTCCATCAAGATATTCATCTATAAAATTACAAACTACGGTTTGATTAAATTCATCAACAATATTCTCGGTGAAATGCTTAATATTTAGTTGTTCAGCTACAGCTTTAGCTTCGTGAACAGAATCAGTAGCATGTGAGCCGTCGCTTTTGTGGTGTGGATCCTTAATAATATTATCCCACATTTTCATTGTTAATCCAACAACATCATACCCCTGTTCGATGAGTAGTATGGCAGCTAATGAGCTGTCGATACCGCCGCTCATTCCTAATAATACCCTTTTTTTTATCATTTATAATGATTTATTTTTTCTTTTGTTGCGGTGGTTTTTGGTTAAATAAATCTTCAATAGAGGGTTCTTTAATTTTTCCTTTATTTTTTTCCAGCTTTTCCAGTTGTTCCTGTTCTAAACGTTCTAATTCTTCCTGGTTCTCGGCTATACCGTTTATGTAGTTGAGTTCATCTTTTAATGTCCCATTTTCATTATAGTATTTCCATTTTCCTTCTCGCTTGTTATTCTCGTATGAGCCGGTAATGAGAATTGTCCCCTCGTCATTAAATACCGAATATTCCCCATCAAGTCTGCCGTTCATATACGATATGCGCATCATTACTTCACCATTTTCGTAATATCTGATAGTCATTCCGTCCTGAATTCCGTTTCGCCAATGAGCTGTTTCTGATAATTGGCCGTTTTCGTAATATTTTTTCTCTACTCCATGTTTATTGCCCATTTTGTAGGGAACAGTGTTAATTAAAAAACCCTCTTCTGTATAAAAATTCCAGATACTATCTTTTAATTGTCCAACGTACAAGCCTTCTGCTTGTAAATTGTTGTCAGGATAATAAAACTCGGTAAAAACTTTATTTGAATTTTCTTTAAAAAGCATTTTTGCTTTTAAACGTCCATTTTCATCGTATCTTTTTAAGGTTCCGGTGGGTTTTCCATTTTTAAAATACCCAATGTACTGAAGGTTTCCGTTATCGTAATGTTTTTCCCAATATCCGGTTTTTTGGCCTTGTTCATTGTATTGATTAATTGTATCATTGGAGAAATTATGCTGTGCAAAGCTAACTCCTGTAAAGATAAATAAAAGGAATAAGGTTACGATGCTTTTTTGGGTATTCATAATTGTCGTTTTTATTTTTTACAAAAGTAACAAGAATATATGATATTTTAATATACTCAGACTTCTTAAAGAATCCTCAATGTTAAAATGGTCGTAAATCTATAAAAACCTGATATAAAGAGTATTAGATATTTATTGTGAAGTAAAACTATACATTATAATTGCATGCCAGGATGCCAGGAAAAAATCTTTGCGCCTTTGCGCCTTTGCGGTGAGGAGCTACTTTTAAGGGAAAATTAAATCAAGAATAGAA
>JASGMZ010000138.1 GCA_030156305.1 Bacteroidales bacterium
ATTTCACCTAACTTTGTGGTACTTTGTGCATTAACTTTGTGATACGTTGTGAAACTCGTAAAAGACATGCGGATTTTAGGTATATCTATAATTTATTAATACTGTGAATGCTTACATGGTTTATTCATTCAAAATAACAATATCAATAACTTTGTTTATAATGTTTTGCACGATAACAAAATTTTCGTAACAACAATGTAGTTTAATAGAACCAAAAAAATTAAAGATTAACCCTCTTCAGTAATTTCTTCCTTATAAACTCTTACCCAATCAACAAGCATATAGCTTGGTAAGCGTGGTTCTCCTTTGTTTGTTATACCAGAACTTAATAAGATATACATGGGTTCATTTGGCACTCCTATTGTTTGTTCGTGAACAACAAAATCATTTATTTTCCAGGTAATTTTCTGCTCACACCATTCGATAGAATAAATAAAGTAATCCTTAGAAAAATTTAATCCGGAAACTACTGATTTGTTCTCTTTTACGGTATTTTGGTCTGCCCAATAATTAGCAATTTCTAATTTAGAATTTGATTTTTTCCCATACTTAAAAATGTCAATTTCAGGTGTTATTTTTTCACCACGCAACCAAAAAGCATGATGAACAGGGTAGGAGTGATCAACCTTTATTTTCGCTTTAAACAATCCATACTTTTGTCGGAAATATTGAGCAGTATTAATAAGTCCAGAAGTATAATCAAACTCTTGTGGATAAAATCCTGTTACCGGATGCCAAACCCTTCCGTTAATTTTTTGTTTTTGTGTTATAATTTTCAGATTGTCATGGTCTAAAATAATATTATCATCGGTAAAGAATTGTCTTTCGTTGGCCTGAACATAATCGGCTTCAAGCAAAGTTTTGCCCCAGAAATAACCGGTTTGCCATTTTTCAGAATCTAATTTTTGTGCTTTAAAATTATCTTCAAAAGTTAACTTCCATTTTTTTATTTCATCGAAAATATTGGATTTTTCCAGTTTAAAATACCATTTAATTTTTTCTGATTTCTTGAGCTTTAGATATTCCTGTTTTTGCTTATACTCATCCGAAAGATTGAATTTATTTTTGGTGTTTAAATATTTTTTATCACGAGCAAATTCATCCGATTGGATATATCTTTCCAGGTCTTCAAAATGAACAATTTCTTCTGACCCATCTAATTCAGTATAAATAGCAAATTTATCAGAATCTTTAAATTTATAGTACTGTTTTATTTCGGGTGATTTTTGAAGATTTTTGTACTTCAAATAATTTTTGTACTCTTCAGTGTTTTTATAAACGAGGTTTTTGACTTCTTCGATGTGTTTTTTAAATTCAGCCGAATTTACTTCATTTTCAAGATTGATAAAATCATTTATTTCATCAGAACCTTGTAATTCAATGTATTCTTTGTATTGATTAGAATCTTTAAATTTTAAATATTTTTTAATACGCGATGATTTACTTTTAGATTTTAAAAGTTTTATTTTCTTTTTATCATCCGGATGATTATCAACATCTTGCTTTAAGGAAAAGTATTCTTCTATCTCAGGCGAACCATCAAATTGTTTAAAATCCGCTAATTTTTTAGAATCTTTTAATTTAAAAAACCATCGATATTTTTTCTTTAGGGTTTTATAATTTGACTGTTTATCTTTTATTTCTTGTGTTTTTTCTTGTTTTTGTTGTACAAGAGATTTTTTGAACTCATCAAATTCTAATGATTCATAAAATTGTTTTAGGCTCTCATAATCAGCAAGTTTTTCGGAAGTGCTAAATGATTCGAAATCTTTAAACTCTTTTGAATCCTTAACCTGATAATAGGTTTTTATCCGTTTAGAGTTTTTTAATTTTTTATACTCTTTTTCTTTTTTATAAGGCTCAGAACCTGGATATTTTTGGGCATTTATTTCTTTTTTTATCGTTTCAAATTCCGGGGAAGTAACAAATGTTTCCAACTCTTTAAAACGAGCAAGCTCGTCCGAATTTTTATATTCGTTAAATGCTTCAAATTCTTTTTTTAATGCATCTTCTTTTTCTTCAAGAACTGATGTTTTGGGTATTAAACCCATTTTAGCATAAATCGAAAACGTTGATTTTAAACCACTATTACTCATAATAAATAATTTTTCTTGCCAATGGTTAAAGATATAAAAAAATAAACATACGCATTTATTTTTTTACCGAATTATTAGACCTAACAGGTTTTTAAAACCTGTTAGGTCTGCGGTTAGGTCTGCGAAGTCCTGTTATATCTGGATAAAAAATTAGATTTAATAGAAATTTAGTAACTTTAAAAAAAATTATATTTATTATGAAAAAAGAAATTTTTGAAAGTGGTTACTATTATCACATTTATAATCGGGGAAATAATAAAGAGAATATTTTTAAAGAAGAAATGAATTACAATTACTTCTTACAGTTGGCTCAAAAATATTTATTACCAATTGCTGATATTTATGCTTATTGCTTATTACCTAATCATTTTCATATACTTCTTAAGATTAAAGAAATTGAATACTTACCTGAAATATATCGATTAGGAAAAAGAAAAATTCATCAATCTTTTTCAAATTTTTTTAATGCATACAGCAAAGCTATTAATAAAAGGTATGGCCGAACCGGAAGCTTATTCCAGGAACATTTGCATAGGATTAGAATAGATTCAGAAGAATACTTTAAGCAGTTAATACTTTACATACATCTTAACCCAGAGAAACATGGATTAACTGAAGACTTTGCGAATTATAAATATTCATCATATCAAACCTATTTTAATAATTCTTCAGCATGGACTAAAAGGAGCGAGGTTGTCAGTTATTTTGATGGTAAAGACAATTTTATGTATTGTCATCATCAAAAAAAATTAAAGTTACAGATGCTTAAAGAAATAGAGAAATTAGATGACTAAAAAAAAAGACCTAACAGGTTTTAAAAACCTGTTAGGTCTGCGGTTAGGTTTTTAAAACCTGTTAGGTCTTTTCACTGCTTCTTCAGTGGCTTTTATCATGGGTTCTATTGAAATATCTTCTCCAACTGCTTTTTGCATCCAAATTTCAGGAGTTAATCTTCCAATACTCCAAATTCGATCAACTTCTTCCGAGAAATTTTTTCCTTCGATGTAATTTTCTATCTGAAAATCAATTAAATGGCCAAAGGAATAGTTAGCGAGGTAAAGCGGACTGTTAATCATATGCGAGTAGATTGCTAAAATAGGCTCATCTTTAATACCATAAACTGGAGCATAATATTTATTCCATACATCTTTTGCAATATCTACCGTGGCATCTTTTAATTCAGCTTCCGTTGCATTTGGATTATTGTACAGCCATTTCCAAACTTTCATATCAACCATTGATACCCCCATAATTTCAAATACCGACCAATAATTATCTAATGTTTTTAAATATTCTTTATCTGGATTATCATTGGTAATTCCCAGTAATTGTAAGTCTCTGGCCTGGAACATAAATGCAAGGGCTTCGGTAAATGCAGTATTGGGTACTCCGTTTAACATGTAATGTTCGACATCATGTAATGAGATAGTTTGTTCTACATTGTGTCCAAATTCGTGAATTGCAATATTATAACCTTTGTAATCCATTCCTTTTTCGCCAACTCGGGTTCGTAGGTGAGCATTTTCCGATTTCATTTGGGCTCCCCAGGCATGTCCCGATCCACGTGCTGGGTCAACCGTAACTTTCGAAGCAATAAAATCAGCTCTTTCTTTTGGCCATCCGAGTTTCATTAAAATGTTATCCAAATCTTCTTCCATGGCTTTTGCTGTGGGATATTTTTTACGCGTAATTTTATTGAGTTCTTCTTCGGAAATAGAACTTCGGGCTTTAAATCCATCATACCAGATATCAAAAGGTTTTAAATCCCGTCCCAGGCGTTTACTGATTAATTTACCCACTTCTTTAGCAACGGGAGAAGAAAGATACTCATCAAATAGTTTTTCCACTTCTATCTGTGGAATTTCCTTACTACCCGAAAAACTTCTTTTGATAAATGTATTGTATTCAGGATAATATTCGTCTGTTGCTTTAAGCGCTTTAAAATTATTTAAGATTTGTAAATAACGGGTATTCGGTTCGGGGTTAAAAGTTATTTCTTCACCCTGTTGATATACTTTATTTGTTATGGGATTCCAGTCATATTCTCCTGAATTAATTACGATATCAGGAATCGTTTGATGAATGATATGTTTCATTACTTCATAAATCATCTCTTGTTTTTCTAATCCATTGTCCTGGTTAGCGTAATTTGATTTTATTTCGTCGCGTAAGTTCCAGTGCGACAAGAGTACCATGTCTTCAGGGAATATTTTTTCATCGTTTTGATTGATTAAGTGCCCCATATAAATATTGTAATCGGCAATATAAATTTCTCCCTGGGTAGCAACATTATTTATTTCTTTAGATAATTCGGCAGGAACACGTGCGGTAAACACATCACCTAACCGGGCATAAGCCCATTCTAAACTTGACCACTTTTTGCCCAGTTCATTTTTTTCGTCCAGGCTGTATGGAGGATAGTTAAGTGCGATAACAAAAGCAATTTTGTTTCCATAAAAATCTTCAGCAAAATGAGCGCCCGGACTATACGAAGCAAACATTGCATCAATTTTATGATAAGGTTCTACATCAAGGTGCATATTTTCATTTAAATCCAGTACCATTTTATTCTGATGTCCCCACAGGGATTCAAAATTCTTTTCAATTTTTTTGAAAACGATTTTCTTTTCTTCTGCATCACTTATAAAATGTTTCATGCAGAATGCCTTAAACTCCTCAGTGGTACCATCGGAACTACGCCATAACGAGGCTGCATGTTGTACGCCTCTTCTGGCCATTTCCTGATCTGCATTGGGGTATTTCTCTATTAATGCATTTTCAACCGTTGTGATAGTCTTTTGATCGATATTTTTTTCTTCCCTGTTCGTTTGATCAACCTGGGTGCACTGGGTGAAAAAAATTAATAAAATTGAAAGGATTGAAATCAAATTCTTTTTATTCATGATGAAATACTTTAATGTGGTTATAAACTAATTTTTTAACAAAGTAAAAATAATATTAATCATATGTAAATGAAATATATCTTTAATATTTATAAAGAAAAGCAATTATTATGGAGGAAAGAAATTAACTTTTTTTCTCATTTAGCTTTTCGTGTTGTTTTTGAATATGTTCTTCGATTCGTTGCTTCGTGTTTTTTAGTCTTTCAATAGTCCTTTTGTACTCTTCTGATTCCACTTTATCTTTTGTTTTTTTATTTTTTTCATTAAGTTGATCAATTTTTTCTTCTATTTCATTTAAATATTCTTTTTTCTTTTCTATAGCTTCGGCTTCGGTTGCTTTATCAAAGATGAGTTCTTCGGGCGATTTTTCTTCTTGTTCCGGTTCTTCTTTTTGCACAATAACTTTTGGAATAAAAGTAGTTTCATCTACTCTTCGTTGATTCATAAATGTAGGCGAAACAATTTCAATGTTATCTTTATGAAGATGATCCATTACTTTACTCCGTAACAAAGAAGTTGTACTAAAAAATTTGTTAGCATCATCAAGAAAACCATGAATTTTATAGGATACGGAGAAATCACCTAAATTAATTATATACATATACGGATCGGTTAAACCCGCATCAAGAGCTGCTTCTTTCAGACTTTTTTCGATCTTTGTTTGAGGGTTATCATACCCTAAAGAAACGGTGATTGATATAACGGTATTTGTTTTTCGGGTTAATTTTACCGGATATGAGGCCATGTATAAATTTGGAATAGTAACAAAATTACTGTCTTCCAACTGTATTTCAGTATGAAATATATTTTTTCTTGTAACACGCCCGGTTAAATCGCCAATATTGATTAAATCGCCCATACGGTATCTTTTCATCGAGTTGTTCATTAATCCGGCCATTAAATTACCAAGAACGGTTGTAGAGCTTAAGGCTATTGCTGCACTTATGATAATACCAAAAAAACTTAATAATTGTCCTTTTAGTTCTTTTTCGATCGGTAAGTTTAAGATGAACGCTAATAAACCCACTAATACAATAAACATTGCAATGGTTTGACGAGTAACAATGAGCGAGTCTTTACTTTTTTTTATCCGGCTAAAGATCCATCGGTTAGCAATTATTAATAAAACAATGATGATAATTATTATCAGGGG
This sequence comes from Bacteroidales bacterium, assembly GCA_030156305.1. GTDB lineage: Bacteria > Bacteroidota > Bacteroidia > Bacteroidales > UBA12077 > UBA12077. The sequence continues at coordinate 6,153 of JASGMZ010000138.1, forward strand.
ATAGATGACTGAAGAAAAAAGATTCGATAACTGATTCATAGAAATTTTTATAAAAAATTTTAATGAAAATTAGTGAAATCAATTCAAAAAGTAAAAATATTTTGTAAAAATTTTTAGAATGGGTTTTGTTATGTATCCTCTTCATCAATCCATTTGGGTACATATGGAGCTACGTATTGTTCCATTTGTGATAAAAGGGAATCAATATTATCATCGATAAGCAACATTTCGCGATTTTTAGGTTTCAATAAACCTTTTTCAACCATATTATCGAGCAAAGAAATTAAAGCGTTATAAAAGCCATCAATATTTAAAATACCTATTGGTTTTTGGTGCAGGCCTAATTGTGACCAGGTAAGCATTTCAAAAAGTTCTTCCATGGTTCCAAATCCTCCGGGTAATGCAATTACTCCATCGCTCATCTCATGCATACGGGTTTTTCGCTCGTGCATACTTTCTACCAGTATTAATTGGGTAAGCTCAGAATGTGCAATTTCTTTTGATTTTAAGAATGTGGGCAAAACACCAATGACTTTTCCTCCTTCATTTAATGCGGCCTCAGCTATGGCCCCCATAAGTCCTACTTTAGCTCCGCCATACACTAAATCAATATTTTTTTGAACCAACCTCTGGCCTAACAGGATGGCTTGTTTTTTATAGTTTTCATTTTTTCCTGTACTTGAACCGCAAAAAACTGCAATTGCTTTCATTTGTTAAAGATTTAAATTGTTAATTTAAAAACCTGGCAGATTTTAATAATGCCAGGTTTTTTTATATGAATCAAATATAATCATTATTAGCAATAAAAAACGATTAATTCAGTCTTCCTACAGGATAAATATCTTTTTGATTGTCCCAATAGGGTGTACGTTCAAAAAACCAAAACACTTTACTCCATTGATTATTATATAGTTCAGGGTTTTCTTGTACCGCTTTATCGAATTCAATTTTTAATTGTGGATTTTCTTTAATCATCTTTCTGGCCATTTCCTCCATAACATACGTTTCTACATACTCTTTTCGTTCGAAAATGGTGTTAAAGAATCCCCATTGTAAAAATGAATCGGGCCCATCAGGTTCCAGTAAATGAGCAATAACTTTTGCTCTTCGTTGGTTTACCGGAATAATGATGGAGCCTTTATGGAACGTTTTTTCTATTTCAATGGTTCGTTTGTTAAAATTATGTACCATTTGATGTCCCTCATAAGGGAAATTTGCAAATTGCACCTCTGAAAATTTATACGTTTCAATGGTTAATGTTGTATCATGATTAATTGTTTTAAAGTTTATTCCATGCCAGCGAATACGATTAATTACATCTTCCCACTCAACGGGTATGATGTAAGCTTTAGGAAGAGTCACTTTTTTGTCTGGAATCGTTTTATCAAACAGAACCAAATTATATTCTTTGGGTTTATCTGTAAATTGAACCCAATTGCCACCGGTAAGGTCACTTTTTACAATAGAGTAATCTACGCCTTTAAATTTTATGTAAGTACTGTCTTTCTGCGAGGTGCGAAAATCCAGGATAAATTCTTTTCCGGATAATTGTTGAGCTTTAATATCGGCATCTGCATTAATTTGTTTTAATTTTTTATATTCATTATCTAAAATTTCTGTTGTATAAACTAATAATTCATAAGTAGCCTCCACACGGGTTTTATAATTTTTAAGCATGTGTGTTTCAATAAGTAATGCCGGACGGTTTTGTAT
>JASGMZ010000139.1 GCA_030156305.1 Bacteroidales bacterium
TTGCGAAGAATTGGCAGCCAGGAGTTTACTGACGTAAATGACTAATTGCCAATGCGAGCGTAACGCAGTTATTGACGTTTTCTTATAGCCACTAATTATGGTACTTGCCTCATTGTTTTTATAAAAGCTCTTTTTTATATTTTTAATTTTTAGTTCTTTTGTAGGATTAAATCATAACGTCATGGAAATCTTAAACACCGGGTACGGTGTATTTTTTCTTTTAACGACCATTGGCATTTTCTTAGGAAGAATAAAAATAAAAGGGATTTCTTTAGATACCTCTGCTATCTTTTTTATTGCTCTTATTTTTGGCTACTATGATTTAACTATTCCAGATATTATCCAACAAATTGGCCTGATATTTTTTATGTACAGTGTGGGCATTCAAGCCGGCCCCGGTTTTTTTGAATCCTTTAAAAGAAGAGGCCTGCAATTATTAACCCTTGCCCTTACACTAAGTTTATCCGGAGGAATAATTACAGTGATACTAGCTAAAATCTTTGACGTTAACATGCACATGGCGGTAGGTTTATTCACAGGCTCTTTAACGAGTGCATCAAGTTTAGCTGTAACTATAGAAAATACACAGTCTACTCTCCCTGGAATTGGCTTTGCTATGGCTTTTCCTTTTGGAGTTATAGGAGTCGTACTGATTACACGATTATCACCCAGGATTTTTAAAATAGATATTAAAAAAGAAGAACAGAAATATTTACAGGAAATCAAGGCACAATATCCCAAATTAGTGAATAAAAATTATATTGTTGAAAATCAAAATGTTTTTGGAAAAACAATTGGTGAACTAAACCTGCGCTCATTAACAAATACCAATATTTCAAAAGTATACCAAAAATATTCAACTATAAACCCCAAGGCAACTACTGTAATTAGAGAGGGAGACATTATAAGAGCCTGTGGTACAGCTGAAGATTTACAAAAATTAAAACTACTTATTGGCAGAGAAACCCACAGGCAAATTCCTTCAAACAAGAAAATAATTATTCGACATTTTCTCGTGACCAATAATAAAGCTTTAAATATACCTTTTGGTGAGCTTGCATTACTTCAAAACTATAATGCTACCGTTACATCAATCCGCCGAAGTGGTATTGATATTACACCAAATGCAAACAGCCGCTTTCGATTTGGCGATAAAATAACGGTCGCTGCTCCTGAAGAAAATATGAAAAGAATAGGCACGCTGGTTGGCGATGACCGAAAAAAACTCGATGAGCTCGATTTTCTTCCTGTGGTAACAGGAATTCTTTTAGGCATACTCATCAGCTTTATCAAAATTCCACTTTCTAAAGACTTTTCATTTAGCATTGGCTTAACAGGAGGTGTTTTAATTGCCGGATTGGTACTCAGTAAAATTGGAAAAACCGGGAAAATAATTTGGAACATCTCGGGTTCCTCTAATCAATTTCTACGAAAATTAGGATTAATATTTTTTCTATCCGGTGTAGGAACCGATGCCGGAGCCTTAATTATTGATACGATAAAAACTAACGGAATCAACCTCTTTTTTATGGGAGTAATCATTACCATAATCCCAATGTTTATCGTTTTAATGGTAGGGAAATATATATTAAAGATAAACTTTCTACGATTGTTAGGCGCTTTAACCGGAAGCATGACAAGTACACCTGCCCTATCGGCCATTGAGCCACTTACAAAAACCAATGCGCCACAAGTTACTTATGCTATGGTTTATCCAATGGCTTTAATCATTATCATTATTACAAGCCAGCTTATTACGCTATTTTAAAACAAACTATAATCATTATAAAAATCTCCATACATACCATCAGTGAATCTATGGATTTTTATATATGGGATTGTTCTTTTGCTAAGGCAAACTATTTTTAAAATCCAGATAACGATTAGTATACTCCTCCCCATCCGGAGAACCAATACTTAGCCAAACCTCTTCAATATTATCCAGTCTGTTGCCGGGATTTGGGTGAGTGCTTAAAAATTCGGGAGGCGTAGGCTGTCCTTCCATTTTTTCAAAAAAGGCCGAAATCCCTTTGGGGTAGTAATTATAATTACCCGTACCATCTGCGGTATAACGAACAGCATACTCGTCGGCTTCATATTCATGATCCCGGCTAAAAGCAAGTGAACCAAGCCCCTGGGCAAGATCAGCCGCTATTTGAGCTAAGGTGCTGGGATCATCTCCCAACAAAGCAGATAAAAGAATAGAAAAACCATATTGTTTTGTCATGGCCTTTGTAGAATGCCTGCGATCGGCATGAGCCATCTCATGAGCCATAACACCTGCAAACTCCGCTTCATTATCTAAAAACTTTATAATTCCGGTATAAAAATACATTTTACCCCCGGGCACACAGAAAGCATTTAATACTTCATCATTATCAATGATATAAACATCCCACGAAAATTCATTAGCATAGTGCAAATCATCCGACATTAAAAGTGCGTCACGAATAGCTCTAAGATAATCATAAGCTTGCGGGTTAGCCGATGGGCTTAAAATGGGATATTCTTCAGGATTGTTCATCAATTGATTATGAAACTCTTCTCCAAATTCAATGTCTTGTTCCAAAGTAAAAAAGTTAAGGCCTCCATCTTCGTCACAAGAATTTAAAGTTGTCATAAAAATTACAGACACCAATATAATATACGCTTTTCTTCTCATATCAATATTGTTTAATTTAACATCTATTTGATCATTAATTACGAATACTTTTGTTTATTGTTAGGGTGTAAAATTCCCTATCGCTATTTTTTCAAAACAGTTGTTGATTGACACTATAAATTATACAATCAATAAGCAACTCATTTATATTAGATTGTAAACTAAATTAGTTGGAAATTTTTAAAAATGTTAAAAAAACTTATAATATTTAAAACAAAAATAAAAACATTGTTATATTGCATAAAATTTGATAAAAAAATAAGAGAAGTAAGCATCTTTTTTTATGAAAAAAAATATTCTTTACATTGTCCTTCTATTTTTCATTACAACAAACGGTTTTGCACAATTTGGGCAAAACAAGGAAATGTACGATCGATTTGATTTTGAAGTTTATAATACGCCGCATTTTGATATCTATAATTATTTAAAAAATGATTCGCTTTTATTAGACATTGGCCAACTATCGGAACGATGGTATATGCGCCACATGGCTATTTTTGCCGATACATTAGAAAACAGTCCAATAATCCTTTACAATAACACCGCCGATTTTAAACAAACCACGGTTATTTCAGGCTTAATTGGAGTTGGCACAGGTGGTGTAACCGAAGGACTTAGAAGCAGAGTTGTTATTCCAGTTATGGTCTCGAACAAAGAAACCGACCACGTACTGGGCCATGAGATGGTTCATGTTTTTCAATACAATTTAGTTAGAGAAAACGATAGTCTTTCATTTAGTTCATTGGGAAATACACCTTTATGGATGATTGAAGGGATGGCTGAATTTTTATCCATTGGAGCCCAGGATAACCGAACATCTATGTGGATGCGCGATGCAATTATACATGATAAAATGCCTACCATTAAAGATATGACCACCAAACCCGGAGAATATTTCCCCTATCGTTACGGACATGCTTTTTGGGCTTTTGTTACCGGTGTTTGGGGCGATAATATTATGCAACCTCTTTTTTATAATACCTTACGATATGGTATGGATTATGCTTTTCAAGATATCCTTCATTTTAAACCTGATAGTTTGTCTAAAATATGGGCACAAGCTACCCAAGAATATTATACCCAACAATTTGAAGATACCATTCCTCCGGTAGGAGATATTTTGTTTAACAAAGAAAAAGGGGGTGAAATAAATCTTTCGCCGGTGTTAAGCCCTGATGGCAATTATATTACCTTTCTTTCCAACAAAAATGTTATTAACGTTGACCTTCTTTTAGCCGAATCTAAAACAGGTAAAATTATATCAAAACTCACCTCTTCTTTAAGAAAATCTCATATCGACGATTTTAACTATGTCGAGGAAGCTGGGTCATGGTCGCCTGATGGCAGGCAATATATTCTTACAACCTTTACGAAAGGGAAAAACAAATTTTTAATCGTATCGTTAAACAATAACAAGGTTAAAAACACCAGAGAGATAGAAATTGAAGGAGTTGAAACCTTGGTAAATCCAGAATGGTCTCCCGATGGCAAAAGCATTGTTTTTAACGGGTTAGTTAATGGTAAAAGCGATTTATATTTATATAATCTTGAAACAGGTGAAACAGAACAACTAACCAACGATTATTATTCTGATCTGCAACCCAGCTGGTCAGCCGATGGAGAAGAAATTGCATTTATTTCAGATCGTGGTAACGATACCAATTTAGAAAAACAAATTTATGGCGCATACAAATTATGTGTTTTAAAAAGAAAAACCAAACAAGTGCTTGTTTATGACTTGTTTCCCGGAGCAGACATTTTCAGCCCCCAATATTCACCCTACGACTCGTCATTATATTTCTTATCTAATGCTGATGGATACAGAAATCTATACAGATACGAAATTCATACTGGCGAAGTTTTTAAACTCACAAAATTTTCAACGGGTATTACGGGTATTACAGATTTAGCTCCATCGTACAGTGTATCTCGCAAAACAGGACAAATTGCTTATACTTTTTACCGAAACGGGAACTACGAAATTTATCTTGCAGAACCTGAAGATTTTTTAAAAATCCCTATTGACCCAACTTCGGTAAACCGAACAACTGAATATTTACCACCGGGCAAAGACAGGTTATACAATATTGTAAATTATAACTTAAACTATAGCAAATCATTCCCTAAAGATTCGTTTAATATTCAGGAATACGATCCAAAGTTTAAGTTAGAATACATTGGCTCGAATGGTGTTGGTGCAGGAACAAGTACCTATGGCACCTTCATATCGGGAGGTGTAAGCATGTTATTCAGCGATATGCTAAAATATCACCAAATTTATACTATGCTTAATATTAATGGCGAAGTTTACGATTTTGGTGGGCAAGTTGCTTACATCAACTCAAAAAAAAGGATCACCTGGGGAGGGTCATTCTCACACTTCCCCTATCGGGGAATGTATTATTCTTATAAGCTGGATTCACTGCCTGATGGAACACCTACTTTTATTGAAAATTACAATCTGGTGCGAATATTCGAAGAGAATTTTTCGTTTCTATCTCAATACCCTATATCAACCAAATTAAGATTTGAAGGAGGATTCTCATATGCCAGATATAGTTACCGAATTGACAGTATTAACTATTACTATTGGGCTGATGAAGCAACAGGTTATCCCTTGGGATACATTGGACAAAACAAACAAAAAGTAGAAAATGTTCCCGACCCCTATAACATTGGAAGTGTATATCTTGCCTTTGTTGGCGATGATTCAAACTTTGGAATAACATCGCCACTTAGTGGTTACAGATACAGATTTCAGGTAGGGCAAATGTTTGACTATTACAATATTACAAATTTAAACTTTGATATAAGAAAATACTTTTTTGCCAAACCCTTAAGTTTTGCATTTCGATTGCTACATTATGGCCGATACGGAAAAAGTGCAAATAAATTATATCCAATATTTTTAGGCAATGAATATATAATCCGAGGATACAATTATAATGCATTTTACAAAAGAGAAAATGTATATACAGAAAACTATTTAGATGTTAACAGAATTAGCGGAAGCAAAATATTAACCTTTAATGCCGAAGTAAGATTCCCATTTACCGGAATTGAACGATTATCATTGATAAAATCAAAATATCTTTATTCTGACCTGAATTTATTCTTTGATGCCGGGTTAGCCTGGACAAAAGATAAATTCCCCTGGTCATCAAACAGCGATATCCGATTTAACTGGAATCCGGATCCTAACTACTATACCCCTATTTATAGTTTAGGAGCATCGTTACGTATAAACTTGTTTGGATATGCTATTTTAGAACCTTACATTGCTCTTCCTTTTCAGTTAGAAGATGTTTCCTATTCAACAGGTTTTGTTATTTCGGGTGGAGGATGGTAACCGATTAATCGTCATCTATCTCTTCGTAATCAACATAATCTCCCACGTCATGATCTATTTTTTTATTTTGTTTTGATGATGATTTAATCGTAACATCTCCTTCTTTTTTCTGTTGAGTTTGATGATGCGGATCTTTATATTGATTTTGCATCTTATTCACATATTTCTTTAATACAAACCGGGTAACTATCCGGATAAGAAAAAATATGATAAATAATATTAAAATAAAACGTGCCAGTGCCATTCCTTTACTTCCTTTCTTTTTTTAAATGATTAGGTAGTACAAAGTAATTATTTCTAAAATCAGGTGCATTATTCTTAATTAAATCAATGGATTGAAATTTTCCTCTGATATCGTCCCTTAAATTCAAATTAAACTGATTTACAAAATGAAAATCAGAATCATCTTCAAAATCAACCTCATTTAATTTATGGATAAAGAATATAATTTTATTAAGATCTTCAATATACATCTCCTCCTCATCAACATTAATTTTTAGTTTTGATGACTGTGCTATTTTGTATAATATTTCTTTATCGATCATAAAAATGATAAATCGTATTGATTGAACCAGATAAATTAATAAACATTTTTTACTTTTGCAAAATTAAAATAAACAAAACATTAATTAAATTAATCTTCATGGAAACGGTTGTTAGTGGAATAAGATCAACAGGAAACCTGCATTTAGGCAACTATTTTGGTGCATTAAAAAATTTTATAAAAATGCAGCACGAAAGTAATTGTTATTTTTTTATTGCCGATTACCATTCCCTAACTACACATCCAACTCCTGAAGATTTACATGGCAGTGTAAAACAAGTTTTGTCAGAATATTTAGCCTGCGGACTGGATCCCGAAGTGGCAACCATCTATTTACAAAGCGATGTGCCCGAAGTAACCGAATTATATTTACTTTTAAACATGAATGCCTATGTAGGCGAGTTGGAAAGAACTACATCGTTTAAAGATAAAGTGAGGAAGCAACCCGAAAATGTGAATGCCGGTTTGTTAACTTACCCCGTTTTAATGGCTGCGGATATTATTATCCATAATGCATCTAAGGTGCCTGTTGGCAAAGATCAGGAACAGAACCTTGAAATGGCGCGTAAATTTGCCCGCCGTTTTAATAACATTTATAAAGTCGATTATTTTACCGAACCACAACCCTATAATTTTGGGCAAGCACTTATAAAAGTACCCGGACTGGACGGAACTGGAAAAATGGGAAAATCGGAAGGAAATGGTATTTTTCTGTTTGATGATGCTAAAACCATCCGTAAAAAAGTAATGCGTGCAGTTACGGATAGTGGGCCTACAGAGAAAAATCAAAAAATGCCGGAACCTATTCAAAATCTTTTTACCATAATGGATATTGTTTCGGAAAAAGAAACGGTTGACTTTTTTAAAGAAAAATACAATCAATGTGAAATCCGTTACGGCGATATGAAAAAACAACTGGCCGAAGATATTATTAATTTTACCACCCCCATCCGCGAACGCATTCTTGAAATCTCTTCGGATGACCAATATCTAAGCAAAGTAGTTAAAACAGGTGCAGAGAAAGCTCGCGCCAGTGCTTCTAAAACACTAAAAGAAGTTAGAGAAATAATCGGGTTTAAACCTTTTGTAACTAATCAGTATGAACATACAAAATAATTGCTCACCGCAAAGACGAAAAGTCGCAAAGTTTAAAAATTTATTTATTGATCTGTTAATATCATTAATTGATAGTACTGGATCAGTTAATAACGGTTAATAAATGTTAATAAGGGTTCCGTATTTAACTTAAAATAATCAAACCATATAAGGAATATAAGGGATTATAAGAAAAACTTATATGACCTTATATGCCTTATATGGTTCAAAACAACCGTTATTAACTGTCTATGTACCCAATTCATCTTTTTTTCCATTTCTTCGCGTCTTTGCGTCTCCGCGGTAAAAATTTATGCGACTGAATAGTTACAAAACTAACAGCCATAACAATCATTCCGAATATTAAACCATAAATGGACAAATGATGTTCACCATATTCTCTAACTGCCGGCAAAAGTTCATCGACAAAAGTTCAAGACCGCATACAATTATGCCTTGAATGATTTTGAGAAAATATTTGGTGGTACTTTGTGTATTAACCCGGTCTGCCGTCAGGCAGGTTTGTGATACGTTGTGAAACTTGTAAAAGACATGCGGATTTTAGGTTTATAATTAATACGCTGAGTTACGCAAAGAGAGTAAAAGAAACGCAAAGATTTCTTAGCGAAACTTTGTTAATCTTGGCGACCCTCTGCGTAAAAAAATATTCAGTTAATGATATGATAGGAAACAACGAAATAAAAATTAAAAAAATAAATATACTACAAATGGTTATAAACTGAACTTTTTACCACGTCATTGCGAGGAGGAACGACGAAGCAATCTGTTTTAATATTAAGAGATTGCTTCATTTCATTCGCAATGACGAATAAGAAATAAAAGCTCAGATTATGCCCTCTCACAGTATGGCTACTCGAAGGCCCATATCCTATTTTATATAATTCCCGAATTGATTGCATATCATTTATTGGCATGCTAATATAATAAATGTCTTCTTATCTGAAATCAGTAAATAAATAAATTAAACATTGACTTTTTTCGCTCTCTCAAAAGGTTTATTCCGGTCGAAAAGATATCGATAGGTAACATGGGTTTTTAAAATATGTGCTCCCACCTGATCGACAACTTTCATCATAGACGGATTAAAATCACCGATCCAGTTAAATTGGAGATGCTTATACGGGAAATTTTTTCCCAGGGCTACATCAGCAAAGGCCATTATAATACCTCCTTCAACACCCTTGCCCTGATGTTCGGGTACTACGCCAAAAATCAAACCAAGAACCGTATCGCATTCACCTTTTTTCTTGTAGTATAAAAA
>JASGMZ010000140.1 GCA_030156305.1 Bacteroidales bacterium
ACTGAAAAAGTTCCTTGATACTGTTGAATCAGATAATGAAACTTTAATTATAAAGCGTAGTTCTGGTAAAGGGACAGTCATGATTTCTTTGGATGAGTATAATTCAATAATGGAGACCGTTCATTTGTTAAGTTCAAAATCTAATGCAGATAGATTGTATGAATCAATTAGACAAATGAAAGCAGGAGATACCGTTAATGAAAAACTAATCGAAGAGTAATGAGAATCATTTTTACTAAGAATTCTTGGGAAGACTATACTTCATGGTTGCATGAAGACAAGAAAATGCTAAAGAAAATAAATGACTTAATTAAGGACATCCAAAGAAATCCATTTGAAGGGAAAGGCAAACCAGAACCTTTAAAATACGATTTGGCTGGATACTGGTCTCGTAGAATTGAAAGAGAGCATAGATTGGTTTATCAAGCGGATGATAACGAAGTGAGAATTTATGCTTGTCGATACCATTACGATAAATAGAAGAATTTACGCACCATAACACAGCATCAAAAAAATGCGGGTTGAAGTGGTTTTATGAAACTTTTTTACTACTTTTAAATTCAATAACGGCAAACAGAAATGTAGTGCTAAAAACCCGCACAGTTTTTATGCCGGGACAGTTATGCGAAATATGAATAAAATGAAAACACTCAGACTAATTTCTATTTTGATACTTCTCTTCGGTTTGACACAAGGCTGCAAGACGCTAAAAATTGGAAAAGGAAATAAAGAAAGTTTCAAAACACAATTGATAGTATTTCAAACTGGTAATGAAATCAATATCGACAAGCCCATAATGACGATTGAAATTGCCAGAAAAGAGTTTTCATTAAGGTTTCACAATAAGAAGTACGATTCAGAGAACAATAAATTCTATTCAGCTCAAATTGCGGCTTTTACTGATAAATCTGAATTTGATAAAATAAAATCAGGTTTGTCAAAGTCAGACTTGCCTTGCTTTGAACCAGGCTCAGGAATGGTACCGGACAGAAGCGGTAAGTACGAGACCTTAATATTCAATAATAGGGGGCACCACTATGCACCATATGAAAATTCAGAGAGCAAGAGAGTAACCCTTTTAAGAGAATCAGACGGACTATTCGAGCTTGAATTTGAAATCAATGCCCTATACTACGACAATAAAGAAGTCAAAATGACTGATACTGAATTGACAGAGTTTTATATAGCATTCCTAATTGATAAGAACCTAAACGGAATAATTGACAAAGGAGAATTGAATAAGCTAACCATTAAAATAAAATAAAGCGCATGACAATGGGTATAAAACATAGGGAGGACAGTGGTTTCCGCAAGTTTCGGGTTCGTAGCAAGCTTTGTCTCTTTGGACAAGTAAACAGCTCCGAAATGCCCTACGTTTCATACCCGAGGCCTTATGTGGCATAACATCCAAACTGTCTGACATACAATAATCAACAATAATTTTCGTTCTGATAAATAATTAATCTTTTAACAATATTCTATGAAAAAAAATAATTTATTCTTTGGTTGTTTGACTGTTATTGTTATAGCATTAATCAGTTGTGAAAATGAATCTGACACTACTCCAGAATTATATGGAGAATACTTAACTGTTGAAATAAATTCGATAAATGACAACGTTGAAGACACTGTATTTCAAATTCAAATATTTAATTCACAAGATAAAGTATTTGAAAAAGATTGTAATTTAATTTTTACATTGACTGATGAATCTTTAGAAAATGTTTATACAGCAGAAGAAAATGTTGTAAATAAAAGAATTCCAGACGATCCAAGTTTAGGTTATTTGAATTTGCAAAGTGGTGGACAATTTTCAATGGTTTCAAATATTAATTTATTGGATTGGACAGTTAATAATTTAAATAATATAGCGACAGGAGATTACATTTTACAAGTTACTCTTTTTATTGATGATCCGTCAACTCCTAATAACTTGATACATTCAAATAAATTATCTTTTAGGAAAATTTGAATTTGTTTTAATTTGGTTGAAAATCATTGTTACGCCACATAACACAGCATCAAAAAAATGCGGGTTGTAGTGGTTTTATGACACTTTTTTACTACTTTTAAATTCAGTAACGGCGGACAGAAAGGTAGTACTAAAATCCCGCACTTTTCTTATGGCAGGAAATTAGTTGTCAGATTTTTAAAACCGGTATAAAACTGACTTAAATACTTGAAAATTGACTATATTTGATTTAATATTTTAAATAAAATCGGTTTTTAGACAGACTGCCGTTACCAGCAAGGTTAAAAACCAACGACTATGAAAGCAACAAACATTAAAGGAGCATTACTTGAATACATAGTTAGGAATCTTCTTAAGAATTGTGGATTTACTAATGTTAAAGCGGATAAGGTCTACTCATTTGAGCGAAGCGGACTATTCTTTGTAAATGGAAAAGGAGCTGCCCATGACGCTGATGTAATAATGAATCCTCCTATTCAAATGCCTTTTTCATATCCGACACAATTAATTTTTGAATGCAAGGCATATAGTTCGCAAGTTGGTTTGACAATCGTTAGAAATGCACTTGGTTTAAGAAACGATATTAATGATTTTGAGATTGTTTCCAAGAACAGTTTGATTAAAAGACAAAATAATAGAAGAGCGGAATATGCAATTGAAGCACGAAAAAGATTTCTATTTCAAGTCGGAGTCGCTTCTATCAATGATTTTAGCAAGCCAGCGATTGAGTTTGCTGCCAATAATAAAATACCATTACTTTCACTAAGTTGGTTTTTAGGACATCAATCAATTCGGGATTTTAACAATATTGACCAAACTTTAATTGATTTATTTGATGAAGATGATATAAAAAATGTCTATGATTTTTTTAAGGACAGAAAAGGAAATCTTTATAGTCAGAAATATCAAAAAGCGTATAACTTTTTAAGTTCTGATAATATAATTGGTGATATAGTAACCACTGCAAATGTGACAATTAATTATTCATTTGTTGGACTATTAGAAACTGGAGATATAGTATTTTTATTCGCAAGAACTCGTTCCGAGAATAATATTTTAAATCAATTAAATGGATTTTCGACACTTAAAGCTGAAATCCATTGGTTCAACAATAGACCAAATGTGTGGAGATTGTCCGTATTTAATCCAAGAAGCGAAGAGCCTCACACTGACTTTGATTTTTATGTTCCCAAACGGATATTTAACCATTGGAAAAAATTCAATCTTGACAAATCCGTAGCTTTGGATATTAAACAAGAATTCTTTTCCAAAATATTTGTGTTTAACCAAAAAAATAATCCAGAAGTACCTTTCTCAATTATCAATATTGATAAAGCGTGGCTTGAGCGAACAAGACAACAACAAAATGAGAATGAATAAAACCCAGCTGGTAACAACTAAGAATTCGGATGGTGCGCTGCACCAAATCTGAATTCCTTGTTGAACGACCCGTTACTATGGGTAATGATATGATTTTAGTTTGGGATTAAAAATCTTTTATACTTCACCATTTTTAATGAAGTTTTACTTTTTACAGATATATGTTAAAAATTCTTGGGAAACAATTTATTTTTTTAGTCCGGTAAGCGCTACCTTTAACCGAAAATTGACTATATTTGATTTAATATTTTAAATGAAATCGGTTTTTAGACAGACTGCCGTTTTGTTTCATGCTAAGAGAGACCGTGCAACAAATGCCAACGCACATTTGGCACATTTGCAAGCCCAAACCCACAAGCTGACGCTTCAGCTTGCAAAAGAGCCAAATTTTTGCCGACGCACAACCTAACGATAAAAATATGACAGGAAGACTTCAACTTATAGAGCAAAAGTTAATCGCAATTGACCCCGCTGGATTTCAAAACCTATGTGATGCCTATTTGATTCTACGAGAGAATGAATACTCTAGCATGAATAGAACAGGAAGTCAGTTAGGTAAACAAAAAACTGTGCTTGGTACTCCTGATAGTTTTATTAGACTGGAGGATAATAAATTAGCATACATAGAATACACAACGCAGGCAGATTCTAAAGTTTCAAAAATTATAGATGATATTGACAAATGCTTAGATGAATCAAAAACAGGAGTATCTCCTGAAAAATTGTATCAAATAATTGTATGTTTTAATTCCAGATTAACAATCGAGGAAGAAATTGAAATCCAGAAATATGCAGAATCAAAAAGTAAAAGGATTGAACTTATTGGCATTGATACATTAGCACTTGAGATTTTGTCTAAATATGTTTTATTATCGCGAGATTTCTTAGGAATTCCAATTGATACAGGACAGATTCTTTCTTTTGACAAATTTATCGCTGAATACAACAACAAAGCAAATCAATTATCCACTCCACTGGATAATGATTTTTTACATAGAAACGAAGAACTTCAAGAAATACTTGATTATCTGGAAATTGGTGACTTGATTTTGTTATCTGGTGCCCCTGGTGTTGGGAAAACAAAAATTGGAATTAAAGCCATTCAAGACTTTATCGAAAAAAATAAAACATATACATCTTATGCCATTGCAAAAAAAGATGTTGACATCTTTGAAGATTTAAGAATACAATTGAGTGTTGATAAGGATTATGTTTTATTAATAGATGATGCAAATAGACAACTTTCTAACTTGACTCAAATCTTAGGAGTGTTTAAGGAGGACAGAAAAGGAAGGATTAAAATCATAATTACAGTTAGAAATTATGCTCTTAATGATATTTATAAATTGACTAATGACCTTGATAATCATATTATTGACATCAAGAAATTTGCAGATGAAGAAATAACACAAATAATTGCAAGTGATTCGTTTAAAATTCTCAATAATAAGTATCAAAAGAAAATAGTAGAAATTAGCGATGGGAATGCAAGACTAGCAGTAATGGCTGCTAGGTTAGCAAATGAAAAACAAACAGAATTTTTATGGGGTGATGTTTCTGATTTATTTGATTCTTATTTCGACAAGTTTATTTCAGATTTTGACTTATTCCAGAACAAGACAATATTAAAAGTTTTAGGCATTATTTCCTTTTGTTTTACAATTAATAGAAATGATAAAGCATTCATCGAATCTTTATTAAAACTTTTCGAAATTGACTACTATGATTTTAATGAGGCAATTGAGGAATTACATAAAAGAGAATTAATCGAAGTGCAATACAATCATGCCCGTATTTCAGAGCAGGTAATGGCAACCTATTTTTTCTATAAAGTTTTTATCAAAGACGATATATTATCATTTAGGTTATTGTTAAATAATTTTTTCACGGATTGGAAGTCTCGATTTAAGGATTCAATAATTCCTGCAAATAACTCATTTGGTTATGAGAATGTAATTACAAAGATTGACTATGACCTTTCTGCTTATTTGCAGTCGATATCGGAAAACGAAGAAGCTATAATTAATTTTCTTGACTTATTCTGGTTTTATAAACCAGAGGATACAATAGCATATTTTTACAATAAAACTTCTAAATTACCAGAACCAGAATCTCCTGTTTATTTGACACATTATGACACCAATGATTTTGTCTATGAAAGGGAACAAACAATTGATTTTGTTTCAAGATTTTTTAATTATTTAACAGAATGGTTTAAACCATCAATTGAATTAGGGTTTGAGTATATCAGGAAAAAGCCAGAACACCTTCCTGAATTTATTAGGAGAATCCGAGAAAACTTGATGTTTGATGTACCAGACGAAAGACTCGGTTTCAAACGACAGGTTGATTTTATAGATATTTTAATAGAAAATTTCAACAACAATAAGCCACATTATATTCCTGCCTTTTTTGCTCTTACAAGAACATTTTTAGCACATTCTTTTAGTGTAACACATGGTGGAAGAAAGCACACAATTTCATGGTATAATTATCCATTACCATTTTATGAGGTTACGAAGAAACTAAGAACCAAAATATGGGAAACACTTTTTGAAAGCTATGAAACCTTTCCTAATGAAGTATTTGATGTAATTAAGGATTTTAAACCAACTCATCATGATTTAGTTCCTGAGATAATGGATTATGATTTGAGTCTTTTGATACCATTTATTTCTGACAAGTTATCACCTAATATTTTCAAACATGCTTATTTTGTGCATGACATGATTTATTGGAATGATAGGGAAGAAAATATCACAAATAGGTCTTATCGGGATTTGAAGCAAAAGTTTCTTACTGAAGAGTATTCCATGTTTTGCAAATTAGACTGGAATAGGTTAAGAGATAAAAACGATTTCGAATTTGATAATTGGAAAGAATATGACAATCTCAAATCTGAGGAGATAAGAAAAAATTTTGTTTTTAAAGATGAATCGGAATTTGATAAATTATTAAAAACCATTAGCAACATTCAATCTATAAAAAAGGACAACCATTTTTCAGCTAGTCAATCCATAGATATTGTTGTTGAAGAGAATTTCATGCAAAATCCAGAAATTGGATTTAAACTTCTGAAAACAATATTGAATAATTATCCGTCAGGTTTACATTTACTTTATAGGTCATTTAAAACAATCACAAATGAATCAGAAGAATGGTGTTTAAGACTTTGGAATGAACTTGAACAATGGGAAAATGAGAATTCACTTTTTTGGCGTATAAATTTCTTCAACTATCTGCCTGATTCTTATATTAATGAAAACTATTGTACAAAGCTATTTGCTACAATTCAAAGTATTGATAGATATGCTTATTTGTATTTAGAGTTATATCCAAAGTTCGACCTAATTGATAAACATATTTCAAAGAATATCTTAGAAACGGTTGCTGATAAAATAGATAAATTAAATATCACCATTGCATATTCAGACGATGTGTTTGAAAAAAACATAGACCTTTTTGAAAATGACTATGAGTTAATAAAACGTTCATATTTTCAGCAATACAATACTAATCATTCGCAAATTTTTGATTTTAAAGGAAAAGGTTTTGCAAAAATATTTGAGACTTTTCCTGAATTTTTAAAAGATTTTGTTTCAAAATATTACACAGACCATTCATTGAGCAACAGGGATACGAGATTAAAGCTCAATTTCCTTTGGAATAATAATTTGAATTTTAAAATTGTTGAAGAGTCGATAGATTTAGTTATTGAAAGAAATCCTTATTTTGGAATTGGAGACCACTCGATTAATATTTTCTTTAACGAACTAAATGACGAACAATTAATTAATGCAAAGGAATTTATTAAACAATATCTTGCAAAAAATAAAAATGATTATCGGAAGGTAAACCTTATGTTTGATGGGATAAGGCATTGTTTGAATGCCTTTTTTGAGGAACTATTGCTTTATTTTTTAGAAATAAATTCACAACCTGAGACATTTCAGAAAATAGATTGGGTTGGTAATGTTGGAGTTCAGGTTGGCGAAGTAAATTTTGGAGAATTGTATGTTAAAAGATGGGAGAATATATTAGAGATTGTAAATAAATCAAAAGACACCTTAGCAATGATTCCAATTAAAGCATTCCTGAAAAAGAAAATAACTGAACATCACAAAAGAGCTGAACATGAAAGAGAAATGAATTTTTTGAGACCTGATTGGTAGCCAGCGCTTCACATCCAAACACATTGGAAAGTCGCACATGCCGACACGCAAACCAAAACTTACTAAAGAGTATGGCTGCCTAAACACACATTGACACAGAAAATGATAAAGCACGAAAACACAACACGCGTTATAAGAAATAACGCCGATTTTTCCCTTCCCCCACCCTGTGTTTAATTTTTCAAACTTTTTCCGGCCTGATGCGTTTTTTGTAAATTGAAAATTTATTGCAG
>JASGMZ010000141.1 GCA_030156305.1 Bacteroidales bacterium
TTTCTTTTAATTTTTCCCATAAGCCGGGATCACGGAAAAAACTGGTTACCCCAATTAAAAGTTCTTTAAAAAGAATATCCATTTCTTTAGGATTTTCCTGTAAAAAATGTACATACGAACTAATCTCATCAATTTTATGAACTCCCATTCGCCTTTCAATTCGACGATATACGGAATTTTTTTTGTACATCGAAAAGTCATTACCCGTATGTGATCGTAGCAGGATAATTATTTTTTCAAGAGAGCTTTTGTCTTTATTATCAATAATTTGATCTGATTTGAGAACCGGAACTCGTTTGAAGAAATCATGAAGCATCAAGGGTAATTCTTTTGCAGGGGCAACAATATCAACAATTACAGATTCTATGGCGCTTCGGGGCATACTGTCGAATTTTGCAGAGGAAGGTTCCTGAACCATTACTACACCATTTTGTTCTTTAATATTGCGTATACCAATACTTCCGTCGGAGCCCATGCCTGAAAGAATAACTGCAACTCCACGTTCATGTTGGTCATCGGCCAGCGACTGCAAAAAATAATCGATAGGAAGCCGTAAACCTCTTACTTCAATTGGGTCAAAAAGGTAAAGAACACCTTTTAATATAGACATGGTCTTATTTGGGGGAATTACATAAACTATATTTTGTTTTACAGGCATACGGTCTTTAACCTGCATAACTTTCATTTTGGTAATGCGTTGTAGCAGTTCAGGTAACATCCCTTTATGTGTTGGATCGAGGTGTTGGATAACAATATATGCCATACCACTATTTGCAGGTACATTTACAAGATATTGTTCTAATGCTTCTAAACCACCTGCAGATGCTCCAATACAAACAATTGGAAAATGGCTGGTAACTGTACCAGGTTTATTTTCTTTTGGAGTTTCTTTCGATTTCGGCTTCTTGCTTTTCATCCGTTTATAGTTTTGATTTTAATGGGCGGATAGCCTAGAGCTTCCATATAATCAGGCGAGTGTGTGACAAATTGGTTGTCAAGGCTCGGTTCAATTAATTCTTTTTTATATCAGAATGATGTAATATCCTATTTATCAATACAAATTTAGCGAAAAATAATCACTTCCAATAATCAAATACTGACTCTGTAAAATCGGAATTCTATTGTAGAATTTATGTTGCAATATTTTGGTAATAAGTTACATCATTCACGAATAGGTGCATTGACTTATTATAAAATATTAGATGCCAGCAACTTACAGTATTTTTATTTTTCTTTTATAATTGTTGATATCATTTTAAACCGTTCTTTTGCTCTAATAATATTTGATGCATATGCAGGAATAATAACTGATTGTCCGGTATTCAGTAAATTCGATTTTCCATTGATTATTATCTCTGCCCTGCCATGAGTAATTTGGATTAATGTGGCGTGGGGGATTATTTTTTCAGTTGCAGCTTCCCCTAAATCAAATGGTATAACACTAATACGATCAGTTGTTTTTTTTACAATTGTTTTAATAACAATTGAATTAGGCACATATTCAATGATTTCAACATTTTGAAATACTTCTGCTTTTTCAAATCCATGATTTTGCATATTTTACTAATTTTTGGTTTGCTGAAAACGATGAAATTTAATTCAGACTCGATAACTCCCATGACCCGCATTCCATTTAAGAGTTTCACTAAGCATCTCAAACCAAACGACTGGCAGGCTTGTGGTACAAAAATAGGCCTTGTTTAACATATGGATATCATGAGCTACCGTGTCTTCACATTTATTATTGTAAAGTTAAGTTCCTGTTGAATGAAAAGTGTTACAAAATTTTGATAAAAATTTACATCATTCACACATTAATTGTTGAAACAATCGTTTTATTATTGAAGCAAAAGTGAATTAATAAGTGAAATGTTGAAAAGATTATCTTTAGTAACTTTTTACATTATTATTACGGGTTTTTTCTTTATTTTTGTTATTTTTAATAATTCTAAATAATTTTTAAATGAAACGAGCATTGTTATTAATATTATTTTCAGTAGGATTATTTGCTTGCAATAATCAGCAAAGTAATGATAAACCTGTTGTGACCGTTAGTATTTTACCACAAAAATATTTTATAGAGAATATTGCAGGGGATTATGTTACGGTAAATGTAATGATTCCACCTGGTGCAAGTCCGGTTACCTATGAACCCACCCCAAAACAAATGCAGCAACTTACCACTTCGGATGTTTATTTTCGTATTGGGTATATCGAATTTGAAAAGTCCTGGATGAATAGATTTAAGAATATTCATCCTCAAATGAAAATTATTGACCTATCAGAGAAAGCTCATTTAATTAAGCCACAGGACACAGATCACGCACATCATGCTCACGAAGGCCATCATCATGGAATAGATCCGCATATTTGGGTATCACCTAAAGAAGTAAAAAAACAAGTAGAACTAATTTACCAATATCTACTTAAAAATTATCCCGAGCAGGATAGTATATTTGCTTCAAATTACAAAAAATTTATTCAAAAGATTGAACAGTTGGATCAATACGCTACCTGTAAATTAGAACCTTTTAAAGGAGAAAAGTTCTTAATCTTTCATCCTGCATTGAGTTATTTGGCACGTGATTATGGGTTAGAGCAGATATCTATCGAGATTGATGGAAAAGAACCAACTCCGGCCAATATGCAGGAGATTATTAGCATTGCCCGTTCTGAAAATATAAAAATTATTTTCGTACAAAAACAATTTAGTAAACACAATGCTCAGGTTATTGCAGAGGAAATTGATGGAACCGTAGTTCAAATAAATCCATTGGATTATCAATGGGATAAAAGTATTAAATATATTATTGATAGGATTGTAGATTCTTATTCAAAGTAAGTAGGATGAAAAAATTAGTTGAATTAAAATCGGTTTATGCAGGATACAACGATGAGGTTATTTTAACCGATGTATCATTAGATATTTATGACAACGATTTTATTGGAATCATCGGGCCTAACGGAGGAGGAAAAACTACTTTGCTTAAAGTAATTCTTGGATTAATAAAACCTTATAAAGGGACGGTGAAATTTTATACCAATGATACCCATAAAAGAAATAAGATTGGTTACCTTCCACAGTTTAATAAAATTGATCAAAAATTTCCGATTAAAGTAATTGATATTGTTTTGTCGGGTTTAATATTTGGGAATAAGTTGTTTTTTAAATATTCAAAATCTGATTATACAAAAGCCTGTGATACTCTTAAACGCATTGGTATTAGCAATTTAAAAGATTATCCTGTTGGCGCACTTTCCGGCGGACAATTGCAAAAAGTTTTATTAGCCAGGGCTCTCATCTCTTCTCCGCGATTATTAATTTTAGATGAACCTAATACTTATGTGGACAATCAATTTGAAGGAGAATTGTATAAAATATTAGAAGAGCTGAATAATGAAATGGCGATTATTATTGTTTCACATGATATTGGAACCATTGCTTCCTATATTAAAACCATTGCCTGTGTTAATCGGAGTTTGCATTATCATAAATCAAATAAAATAACAGAAGCACAACTGGCATCCTATAATTGCCCCATTAAATTAATCACCCATGGTGAAGTGCCACATACTGTTTTAAGTAAACACAATCATTAGTTATGTTAGCAGAATTATTTGAGTATAAATTTATCGTAAATTCATTATTAGCAGGCATCTTGGCCAGCATAAGCTGTGGAATTATTGGAACCTATATTGTTACGCGACGGATGGTATTTCTTAGTGGAGGCATTACGCATGCATCTTTTGGAGGGATAGGTATTGGTTATTACTTTGGATTTAATCCGGTAATTGCAGCTGCAATTTTTGCTGTTTTTTCTGCCTTAGGAATTGAGTTTTTATCTAAAAAAACTGATGTCCGCGAAGATTCTGTGATTGGAATTCTTTGGTCGCTTGGAATGGCTATCGGAATAATTTTCGTATTTATTACTCCCGGTTATGCACCTAATTTAATGACTTATCTTTTTGGTAGCATTCTTACCGTTTCTACCTTAGATATTATACTTATGGCCATTGTTAGTGTGGTTATTATTTTAATATTTATATTTTTTTATCATACCATATTGTTTGTAGCTTATGATCAGGAATTTGCTCAAACGCATAAGTTACCGGTAAATTTTATAAATAATTTATTGATTTCTTTGGTTGCTTTAACCATTGTGCTTAATATTAAAGTGGTTGGAATTATATTGGTTATTTCTTTGTTAACCATCCCACAATCTATTGCTAATTTATTTACTAACGAATTTAAAAACATTATTATCATCTCGATTGTTATAGGTTTAATAGGAGCCCTAATGGGTTTATTAATTTCTTATCAAATTAATATACCCTCTGGTGCATCCATTATCTTTTCATTGGTAATATTTTTTATCTTAGCTAAGATGTTTCAGATTATAAAACATAAGATTTTATTGAAAATAAATGCATAAAATTTTATCATAAGTTATACATTAAAAAAATATCAGAATAATGAAATACGATTTAATAATTATTGGAAGTGGCCCTGGAGGTTATGTTGCAGCAATCAGGGCATCGCAATTAGGAATGAAAGTTGGCGTAGTAGAAAAAGCTGAATTGGGTGGAATTTGTTTAAATTGGGGGTGTATCCCTACAAAATCATTATTAAAAAGTGCCCAGGTATATACATACATGCAACATGCTGCCGATTATGGAATTAAAACCCAAGGCGAAATAAAGCCCGATTTCGAAGCCATTGTAAAAAGAAGCCGGGGTGTTGCCGAAGGGATGAGCAAAGGAATTCAGTTCCTGTTTAAAAAGAATAAGATTGAACATATTGCCGGTTTTGGAAAACTTAAAGAAAATAAAAAAGTTGAAGTTAAAGATGCCGATGGCAATGTGAATGAATACGAAGCCGAACATATTATTTTAGCTACCGGAGCTCGGTCAAAAGAACTTCCAAATCTTAAACAGGATGGGAAGAAAATTATCGGATACCGCGAAGCAATGACTTTGCCTAAACAGCCCGAATCGATGATTGTTGTTGGTTCAGGAGCTATAGGTAGTGAGTTTGCAAACTTTTATAATGCGTTAGGAACCAACGTCTATTTAGTGGAGTTTTTGCCCAACGTTGTTCCTAACGAAGATGAAGAAGTTTCTAAACAACTGGCTCGTTCGTTTAAAAAAGCCGGAATGAAAGTGATGGTTAATTCGAGTGTTGAATCAGTTGATACTTCAGGAAAATTATGTAAGGCCGTGGTAAAATCTAAAAAAGGAGAAGAAACCATTGAGGCAGAAATTGTGCTTTCGGCAGTAGGGGTAACTCCTAACCTCGAAAATATTGGACTGGAAGAGTTAGGAGTAGAAATGGAAAAGGGAAAAATCAAAGTTAACGATTACTATCAAACAAATATCGAAGGCATCTATGCTATTGGCGATATTGTGCATGGGCCAGCACTTGCACATGTAGCTTCAGCCGAAGGAATTGCTTGTGTAGAAAAAATAGCAGGATTAAATCCTGAGCCTATTAATTATAGTAATATTCCGGCTTGTACGTATACTTCGCCAGAAGTTGCTTCAGTTGGCTTAACCGAACAAGCAGCTAAAGATGCTGGTTATGAAATAAAAGTGGGCAAATTCCCATTTACGGCCTCGGGAAAAGCAAGTGCTGCGGGCGAAAAAGATGGTTTTGTTAAATTGATTTTTGATGAAAAATACGGTGAATTGTTAGGTGCTCATTTAATTGGTGCTAATGTTACCGAAATAATTGCTGAACTTGTTGTTGCCAAAAAATTAGAAACAACGGGCCATGAAATTATAAAATCAATACATCCTCACCCCACCATGTCAGAAGCTGTTATGGAGGCTGCAGCTGCTGCTTATGATGAAGTAATTCATATATAATTTAAAATAATCTTATAAAAGCAAGTGGATGAGTTTTCTCATCCACTTTTTTGTTAAAATTAAACTTTAAAATCTTTCTCAATATTTTCAGAAAGAAATGCACATGATAAGTCAGAAGAATTGATGCTACTTAACTATCTCAACTATCTCAGTAGGCTGGCTAAACAAGTTTTTGCTATAGTTACTTTTTGTTAACGATAACAGAAAAATTAGTGTTACGATGATAAAAATAATAACCACACCCATATTTAAATCGGTATGATAAAATTTCTTTTGGGTTTTTGTTTTGAACTGCATGTTACTTTGCCTTTATAGTTATTACTTTATTTCGTTTAAGAATTTTTAAACTAAGTAATCAACAAAAAAGATGTTAGAATATTCCAAAAGGTTGCGTACCTTTAAAAAATAAATCAAAAATCTAAACGCAACCAAATTTGTGTTTTATCCATCTAAAATTAGAACAGAAAAAAGTAGGCAAGCTTTTTGTTCGATTAAATTATTCAATAAATTTGTATTAATACAAAACCTATAAACCTGTTGGATAATTATATCGAAATAATTAAAGCTTGCATTAAAGGCGATCGCAAAGCTCAAAAGCAATTATATCAGTTATTTGCGGATAAGATGTTTGGCGTTTGCCTTCGATATGCCGATAATGCTGATGAAGCTAAAGATATTTTACAGGATGGATTTATTAAGGTGTTTTTAAATCTTAAACAATTTAATCATAAAGGTTCTTTCGAAGGTTGGGTTAGAAGGATAATGGTAAATACCGCACTTGAAAAATTTAGAGACAGGAGTTATTTGTTTGCGGTAAATATGGAGCAGGGATATGAATCTAAAGATAGCGAATATGATCATATTCTTTCTGAATTAGCTGTACAAGATTTGTTAAAACTGATTCAGGAGTTGTCTCCACAATATAGAATGGTATTTAACCTTTATGCTATCGAAGGATATTCGCACAAAGAAATTTGTGAAATGTTAAATATTAAAGAAGGAACCTCTAAATCAAACCTTTCACGAGCTCGTGAGATTTTAAAAGAAAAAGTAACAAAATATTATGGTGTTAAAATAAAGTTTATTTGATGAGAGTGAAAATGAGTAATATGGATCAGGATTTTAGGAATAAGTTGAAAAACTTTCAACAAACTCCTCCTGATGAAGTATGGAACAATATTGAACAAAAATTAGATGCCCGGGAAAAATCAGGTTTTTTGTTTTATAAAATTGCTGCATCCATAGCACTTCTTTCTTTTATTGCTTCGTTATATTTCTATTTAAACAGAACCTCTTATCAGTATAAATCCGGTAAAAATCATATATTTACAGAAATAATTAAAGAGAATAAAAAACAAAATATCAATAAACTTAATTATACAGACGTTTCTATGGCTGATCATCATCCCCCTGAAGATCAAGTGGATGGCAGCGTTTTTCTCCAGGAAAAAGAAATAAATGTAGAAAATGATCAACGTTACAAAAATGAGAAAATAGCTTCATTAATACCTCTTTCTGTATCATTAGAAAATCAGAATAATAATTCAGCAATTGTTGTAAAAAAGAAACCTCAAAAGCAAAGTCTCTTTGCTGAAATTTTTCCCGAATTTTATAGTAAACATTTCACAAAAAATAATTTCAATCATACTAAAGCAAACAAAAATTGGATGATTGGTGGTGCTTTTGCTCCTGCATATTCATACCGACATTTAACAGAAACCAATGCCATTGAAGGGGCTAATTATTATAATAATATAGAAAGCGCTGTTTTTACCTATTCAGGAGGAATTAATGTACAATATAAACCTCAAAAAAGGCTGTCCGTTCAAACAGGAATTTACTATTCATCCATGGGACAGGATATGGAACATATTTCTGT
>JASGMZ010000005.1 GCA_030156305.1 Bacteroidales bacterium
GATATTTTTATTTTAAATGAATAAACCATGTAAGCATTCACAGAGTTAATAAATTATAGATATACCTCAAATCCGCATGTCTTTTACGAGTTTCACAACCTTGCCTGCCAGCCACGGCTGGTAAACTGGCAAGCAGGGTATCACAAACCTGCCTGTCGGCAGACAGGGTTAATGCACAAAGTACCACAAAGTTAGGCGATATTTTACTTAGTGAAACCCTGCTTGCAGCAGGCAAGGTTGTGTTATACTTTGAGTGACCCAGCCTGCCGGCTGGCAGGTTAGTGTTACAAATAAAAACTTAACTAACTTACGGATATTAGGATATATATAAGTGTTTAGGTTTAATAAATATCAAATATCGAATATCGAATATCAAATGAAAAAGTTAAGTCAACAAAACAGTACGGTTACAAAGAAAAAATAATTTTAACATTTTTTATTTGATATTCGATATTTATCATTTAATTATATTGGCTCTATTAAAACAAAAATACCTGGAATGCTCAGAATTAGAATCATAATGTAGTGAACTTTTCATATATTTGAGAATAACAAATTTTTTTAACACCAACTTTATTAAATAGAGCCTTGTGTTATAATATCTAAGGGCTTGTAAGGCCATAAAGTATACAGAATTGGCGAAGTAATTTTGTTCTTTTTCAAGGCGTAAATGAGGCGAATAGCCATAGCTATTTAACGATTTCACAACGAAGAAAAAGGGCAAAAGAACAAGCCAAAATGTATAGGTTAATTAATTACAAGCCCTAAGTATTTGTTTAGTACTGAAAGTAATTTTTTAGGATTAACAGGTTTTGTAATATAATCATTAATGCCTAAAAGATAACCTTTGTCAATTTCCACGGGCATTGCATAAGCCGATTGAGCGATGATCGGGATATTTTTATTTAAGGCTTTAATTTGTTTTGTCGCTTCGAAACCATCCATCTCAGGCATTTTAATGTCCATAATGATTAGGTCTATATTTTGATGTTTTTTAAACAGGCGAACTGCTTCTTTTCCATTTTTAGCTCTAATTAATTTTGCCTTGGTTCTTTTTAATACTTCCTCTATATAAAGATAATTATTTGGTTCATCTTCAGCAATAAGAATTTTTTTATCCTTCCATTGGTAATTTGTAGTTTTAGGAGGACTTTCTTTTTTATTTCGGGTATCTTTAATCTTCTGATAAGGGATCGTAAAGAAAAAACTCGAACCCGATCCGGGATAGGATTCGACCCATATCTTGCCACCAAGGAGTTCAACCAGGCTTTTGCATATAGCAAGGCCTAACCCTGCTCCCCGATATAATTTTGTTTTATCATCTTCAATTTTTCTGAAGCGTTCAAAGATTAACTCTTTTTTCTGCTGATCCATTCCTATACCACTATCTTTTACATAAAAAAGAAGTGTGTCCGATTTTTGAAATTCATAACCAAAACTTATAAATCCCTCTTCGGTAAATTTTAATGCATTGTCAATAAGGTTTGAAATAATTTGAGTTAAACGAAGTGGATCGGTAAGAGTGATAATGCTTTGTTCTTTTTTAGTTAGATTAACGGAAAGATCAATGTTTTCTTTTCCTTTTTGTTTTTTTATTTCACAATATGATTCATAGATATCCATTAAGGTTTGATTTACATCACATTCTTTAGGTATAATTTTTAATTGGCCAGCTTCAATTTTAGAGATGTCTATGATATCATCAATAAGTTGTAAAAGATTATTTCCGCTATTGTGGATTAATTTTATATAATTTTGTTTTTCTTCGGGCGAGATAGATGAGTCGGGCATGGTAAGTAATTCGGTAAAACCGAGAATGGCATTCATAGGAGTTCTTATTTCGTGCGACATATTGGCTAAGAAAGCAGATTTTAGTTTGTCACTTTCTTCGGCTTTCATTTTTGCTTCAAGCAGATTTTTTTCTGCCTCATCGCGGGCTGCTTCTCTATTCAAAATTTGTTGAAGCATATTATTAAAATCCTCGTAAAGTATGCCTATTTCATCATTGCTTTTTCTTTCAATTTTCACCTTGTAATTGCCCTCTTTTGATATTTTTCGGGTAAGTTTTGCTAATTCAAGTATTGGTTGTGATATAGGTTTCTGAAAACCACGTGCAAGAATAAACGATAAAATAATCATCCCGGCTAACACGCCAATCATAATTAGAACATATTCTTTGATTTTGTCTGTTATGATGGATGAATCCACTTCAGTAATAATAATACCATATTTAAAATCCTGATAAGAAATAGGATGTTCAATGGTTAAAATTCCAGATTCGAAACTATATTTTGTGTCTGTTAAATTATCTGGATCATCGTATAAGGGAGGAATAAATATTTCATTCGTTTTTTTATAAGATGCAAATAAAATCCCATTCCGATCATAAATTGCTCCACTCATAAAATCAGGAAGCGATTCAAGTTTAGATAATATTTCTGCGGCCCCTTTATTATCATCAAAAGTTAACGATGCTACGGAGTAATCTCCAACTAACTGTGTATTTAAAATGGCATTATCAAGCAGGTTTTTTTTCAAACTGTTAATGTCATTTATTCCAATAATAGTAAAACCAACGATAAGCGTAACACTGCTGGTAAGCAGAATAATGCTAACAATTTTATTTTTTATAGATATATTTTGAAAAAACTTCATCATTTTTATTCTTCTACTGGTTCTACTATTTTAGCTGAGTTAAGTAAATAGAAACTCATTTGTAACGGTGATTTTAGTACAGCTGTTTCATTTATTTCAAAACGTAACTTATTGTCTTTTTCAAAAAAATTAATTAACACCCCTTTTTCTGCAAATCCTTTTGTTTCGCCAATAGTTAATATGGGTTGTTGTTTGGTTATTGCAATAATCTGATCGATATTCTTTTTTTCAGATTCGGCGATAAATAGAATATGAGATCCCTGAATTTCATTTAAATTATGAATATTTTTGATTATTACACGTTTATTTTTTATTTTTTGTATAGCATAAATTTGAATAAGATTTTCGGTTAAAGGAGTTTCTCCAATAACAGATATTATAAAGGGCTCATCTGGATTGTCTATTAGGCTTTCTTTGGGCCAGGTTATAAAACGCGAAAATTTCTCTAAATAAACAGCCTTAAGTACATAAATACTTGCTTGTGAAACCCCCTGTAATGATAATAATGATAAAAGGATTATGAGTCCTGTTCTTTTAAATACTGAATAGGATAAATTATTTTTTATGGTTATATGTTTATTGAAATTTATGCTCACAAGTTATTTCTCAAAGTGGGTCAATTCAATATACTGATTGTTTTCAAAACTCCATATTACAATTTTTGGAAAAGGATCACCATTAATATCAAAATTAATAGGGCCTGATGCTCCCTCATAATTAATTGATCGGCCTTTTAGTAAAATATTTTTTCCAACATCAAATTCATTTACATTAATTTTAATCACATCATTATTTGGGTCATAATCATCAACACCTGAAATTTCGCGTAAATATTGTTTAATCTGTAAAGGGTTTGTGGTGTTTCCTTTTAGCATTGCATATGCCAGACAATAAACCGCATCGTAAGCATGTTCTGAGTATGTAGCTGGTAAAAATCCAAATCTTGATTTGTAATTATTTTTATATAACGCATAATTTGGATTTCCCTCGTTTGTACTGGATATTCCCAAAATATCATCTATCAACTCGGGGTTTCCGTTGGTTAAAATCTCTTCGGGTAAAATCCCGTCATTTACAAAAATATAGGGTTTTTTATTTAAAGATTGATATTTTGAATTATTAAAAATACGATGAGTAAGTACCGCAATTTCAGAATTAAAAGCAACAATAAAAAGTACATCTATTTCGCTATTAAAAATGGTACTCATTTCATATTCAAAATCGTAAGTGTTTAAATTTACCTCATTAGGGAAACTCACATTTGCTTTAACGTTACCGCCTAATTCAGTAAACATATCCTTAATGATAGTCGACAGGCCGGTTCCAAACCGGTCGTTTCTAAATAAGATGGCGGCATTATTTAGTTGCAACGTGTCAACACAATATTCGGCAGAAATAGTACCAAAAGTATAGTCTGACGGGCAGGTACGCCAAATTAAATCGTTGTCATCAAGCAAAGTAATTTCGGGCGTTGTAGCTGCATAACTCATCATTAACATATTGTTTTTAACACATTCCTCAGCCATTTCAACAGCAACAGAAGAAAAAGTCGGGCCAATAATGAGGTTTATATTTTGTTCATATAATTCATATATTAGATCAACTCCTAATTCAGGATTTCCTCCGGAGTTTTTAAAAATTAGTTCAATTTCTCTTTTCTCTCCGTTTATTACTAATCCTCCTTTTTGGTTTATCTCCTCCATAGCCAGCTGTGCACCAAAAAACATATTTTCAACTTGCTCGCGTAACATTGACACATCGCCTACCACTGCTATCTTTACAGGGTTTTTATATTGCTTTTTGTTAAAATCTTCGGTTAGTTTTTCGCAACTCGACATAAAGACTACAAAACCAATAATAAAAACAAATATTTTATATCTCTTCAACTTGCTCATTGCTCCATAGGATTAAATATAATGTTTAAATTGAAAATAAACAGATCTCCTTAGTGAGGGGATATCATAATTATTAAAACCTGGATAATAATACTTATAATCTAACAAATTTTCAATTTTTAATATAATTCTTGATTTACTATTTTTTATGATTTCTAAATCAGTGGAGGAGATCATTAAGTCTATTACAAAGTAAGGATCTAACTTATACCGGTTAGTGGCATAATTAATGGGATCGTAAATAAAATTGTTTTGATCGCTGGCAATTCTTGAGCTGATGTATCGGGCTTCTAAATTTAAATTTAAATAATAATCAGGGAAATGTAATGTATTCCCAAATTTTATCATATGTGATGGATACAAAGCGGTGTTCACTTTAATTTTTTGTAAAATAGGATCGTTTTTTTCTAATATACTTTTTTGGTAAGCATAATTTAAGTAACAAGTTTTGTTTTTTTGAGAAAAATTTATTTCTGCTTCGATTCCTCCGGAATAAATATTTGAAATATTCCCTGCGGTTATATTTGAAACTTGTCCATAGGGCAAAAGGTATTCAATCTTATCTTCGATTTCGGTATAAAATAAATTTGTATTAAAATTGATGTTATTTGATAATTTCCCTATGATAGCCCATTCCAATGTTTTTGCTTTTTCAGGTTTTAGGTCAGGATTTCCTACAAAACCACCGGGGCTAATATAGTTTGTGTAAAGTTGAGTAGATGAGGGCGCATTAAATGAGGTTCCGTACATTAATTTAGTACTTAACTCATTATTTAAATGGTAAACGGCAGCAAGCCGGTATGTGAATACATTGCCATAAATGTTGTGTATGTCGTATCGATAGCCTCCTGTAAGTGTTAAATCTTCAAGAAAAGAAAGATCGAAGAATTTCGCCGGATTTAATATCATTTGAAGGAATACGCCAAAGTTTGTAAAATATTTTTCGCCATCGGTACCTCCGGGATTAAGATTTCTTATTCCGGAAGTGTTCATGCTATAAAATTTTTGATGATCGTGAATATCCGATGTGAAATCAATACCCAATGAGACAATATTAATATCATCGAAGAAATATGAAAAATTTCCGTTTACATCGTAACTATTATATTTTATTTCTCTTTCAATCCATTCGGAAGGATCCGTATCATCGTCAAAAATTTCATTATTTACTGGTTTTCCGAAACTATGCGCAAAAGTAAAGTCAGCTGAAAGTTTTTCAAGTAACATTTTTGAATATTGGAGTCTTTCAAAAGAATTAAAAAGGCTAATTCTGTTGTTATGAGTTAAAGCTCCCCAATCGGCAAATTCGGCATGCGAGTTTACATTCTGATTAACCATGTCAAAAGTAAATTTCCCCCAATCTTCGGTTTCGTAATTCATTTTAATGTAAACACTCGTAGGATTCGATTCGTTTTTTTTGCTTACATCATCAGATGAATAAATGCTTTGGCCGGGAATGTTTTGTGGTTTAAGGTTTGAATAGTCAAATTGGGCATAAGTACTTGCAAACAAGAAATCGAAATTTTTCTTCGCGCCACCAATAATGGTGCTTAACCCAAATGATGTGTTTTGGTTAGTATTTCCTAAAAAATGAGATACAGCATTTGCATTAAGGCTACTTCCTTTTTTGGTGATTATATTTATTACTCCTAAAAAGGCATTTTTTCCATACAGGGCAGAATTGGGGCCACGTATAATTTCAATTTTATCAATTGCTTCAATAGGGATTAATGATAATCCTAAATAATTATCAGCATTGGAGCGGAAAGAAATATTTTGTCCGTCAATCATTATTTTTACTAATCTCGAATAACTTCTTACACCTCCATTAATGCCACGTATTCCCATGTTGGGCTGGGAATGATCGGTAATAAAATCAAGCCCGGCAATACTATTTAGTGCTTCGTCAATGCTTATATATCCTCGTTCTTTTATTTGGTTTGCAGTAATTACAGATACAATGGATGGAGCATCGATGATATTTTGGTTTTGCCGAACGGCCGAAACAATTTCAACGTCCATTAAATCTTCTAACGAAAGTTCAAAAAGCTTGCTGGCTAATAATGTATCAGGTTCTTGAGAATAGGTGTTTAAGGTAAAACAAAAACCAATGATAAAAAGAGTAAATGACTTGATACCTGTAATTTTCATTTTTTAAGATATTCAGAAAGTGTAATTTATAGAAAAATATAAATTAATCCTAAAAATATATAGATAATATTTTTATATATGAAGCCCCGATGTACAATTGTTGCATATTTTTATCTTTTTTCGGTTTGTTAGTATTTGATATCTAAAACGATTAAAACCTGATGAATGCCAAATTTGTAAAAGATTATTTTTATGCATATTTCCCATTTTATGATCCGTATTTTTGTCGAAACAACAAGGGATTACATCACCTTTCCATGTGGTAACTAAAGTACTCCAAATCCTGAAACATCTGTTTTTTAACTTATTTTTAATTTTAATTTGATTATTTTTTGAAGCATATCTTGAATATTGATTATTTAACGGCAATAAATCTAATTTATCATTAACAGATTCTATCTGAGCCGTTTTTATTTCTATCTTGTTTGCACCGATAGATTTCCCAAGGGATTTAATCTCATTAATTTGATGTTCGTTAAATTGGAAAACAAGAAATTGGATAATTATTTTCGGATGTTTTGTTTGATATTTTTTTTTAAGATTTGATAAAATCTTAATTCCGGATATTACTTTTTGCAGTTCTCCTCCTTTCCGGTATTTTTCATAAGTTTCCTGATTTACACCATCAACGGAAATGATGATTTTATCGAGCCCTGATTCGATTATTTTCTCTGCATTTTCTTTTGTTATAAAATGTCCGTTTGTTGACGTGCAGGTGTAAATTTTCTGTTGATGTGCATAGGTAATGATATTAAATATCTGTGGATGTAAAAATGGTTCTCCCTGGAAATAGATCATCTGGTAAAACAGCCAGGGCGAGAGGGTATCGATAATATTTTTATAATCGGGCATACTTAAATATCCTTTTTCTCTGTTAGATGAATTATTCCCTGTTGGACATTCAGTGCAATGCAGATTGCAATAATTAGTTGGTTCAACCGTAAGGGTTATTGGTTTGCCCCAAAGAAAAACCCTTTTGCATACATTAGAAATAAAATAACTGATTAATATTTTAAACGCATTAAAAAATTTGATTAAAGAAAAATAACGTATCCAATACACTTTTGCTAATTAACTTCTAAAATTTTAAAAAGTTCATCCAATTTTGGTGTAAGAATAATTTCTGTACGTCTGTTTTTTCTTCTTGCTTCGGAGGTTTGGAGTGGATCAACAGGTACATATTTGCTTCTTCCTGCAGCAATTATTCTATTTCCTTTTATATTGGGATTTTCCATTAATATACGCACAATTGCTGTTGCCCTTTTTACACTTAAATCCCAGTTATCTTTTATTGCATCGCTGGGAATATAGGGTACATCGTCAGTATGGCCCTCAACCATAATGTTAATATCCGGATTTTTACCTAATACATCAGCCAGTTTTTTTAATGCGCTAACTCCTTTAGAGTCAACAACAGTACTTCCTGATTTAAATAAAAGTTGCTCTTCCAGTGAAACATACACCTTGCCATTTCTGATATCTACGGCCAACCCTTCATCGGCAAAACCGATTAAAGCTTTGGATACTTTATCTTTAAGTACATTAACAACAGAGTCTTTCCGATTTAAAATAGTTTCTAATTCAACCAGTCGCGCATTTTTTGACTCAAGTTCTTTTTTATACGCATTTAATTTATTTCTTTCAGCCCTTAAGTTATCTTCTAATTTGCGTAATTCATCTTCTTTTTCAATTATTTCTGATTGGGTGTTTTGTAACTCTTTCAATAACTTTTTTGTTTCATTTATATTCCCTGAAAGTAGCTGATCTTGAGACTCCTGGAGTTGATTATATTGTTTGCTAATTTTATCATATTTAATTTCTACCGCATGAAGCTTTGTTGTTTTTTCCAGGCTGTCTTGTTGTAGATTTTCTATTCTTTTTTGCAGCTGTTCGGTTTTTGCTTTCAGCTCTGTATTTGTAATGGTTAGATTTTTATTCTCATCTTTTAACAATTCCCTTTCTTCTTCGCATTTTTTAGCACTTTGTTGAACCTCCTCAAATTGTTTAGCAGGCACACATCCCGAGAAAATAATTAACATGATGAAAAATACATGGTAAGATTTGAATTTTGAATGCATATCAATAATTTTGGTTATTATGGGTTAAAGATAATAAATTTGTTTGAGCAAAGATATAAAATATGTTATATTCTGAATACGTTAATACGGAGTTAAAATTATTCATATCTTTGCAAAGAATATTTGTATTGTATGTCAAGTGATTTATTAAAAAACATTCTTTTACCGGAAGATCTGAAAAAATTATCTATTGAAGAACTTCCGAAGTTAAGCCAGGAGCTCAGGCAATTTATTATTGATGTAGTTTCCTCTAATCCCGGGCATTTTGGTGCAAGTTTGGGTGTTGTTGAACTAACTATTGCTTTGCACTATGTATTTAATACCCCTTATGATAGAATTGTTTGGGATGTAGGCCATCAGGCATACGGGCATAAAATTCTTACAGGACGACGTGAGGTGTTTCATACCAACAGAAAATACAAAGGAATAAGTGGATTCCCAAAACCCTCCGAAAGTGTTTACGATGCATTTGGTGTGGGACATTCATCCACATCTATATCTGCAGCTTTAGGTATGGCCAAAGCATCTCATTTAAAAAATGAAAAAGACAGGCAGGTTGTTGCGGTTATAGGCGATGGATCTATGACTGCAGGATTGGCATTTGAAGGGCTAAACAATGCTGGTTCTGCAAAAGATAACATTTTAGTTATTTTAAATGATAACAACATGGCTATAGATCCTAATGTTGGTGCATTAAAAGAATATTTGCTTGATATTACAACATCTAAGACTTATAATAAATTTAAAGATGATGTTTGGACTCTTTTAGGGCACTTAAATAAATTAGGCCATAATTATAGAAAAATTGCCCAACAAATAGAGAACTCCATTAAAACATTTCTTCTCCGGCAGAGTAATCTTTTCGAATCAATGAATTTCAGGTACTTCGGCCCGGTTGATGGGCATGATGTGGTTTTCCTCACAAAAATTTTATCTGATTTAAAAGATATTCCTGGCCCCAAATTATTGCATGTAGTAACTCAAAAAGGTAAAGGATTTAAGCAAGCTGAGCAGAATCAAACCGCATGGCATGCTCCCGGTAAATTTGATAAAACAACCGGAGAAATTTTAAAAGTTAAATCAGATAAACCTGTTGCTCCAAAATATCAGGATGTTTTTGGACATACCTTATTGGAACTGGCCAAAAAAAATGATAAAATTGTTGGAATAACACCCGCTATGTCAACAGGATCATCATTAAATATTATGATGAAAGAAATTCCTGAACGTATTTTTGATGTTGGCATTGCAGAGCAACATGCTGTTACTTTTTCAGCAGGACTAGCTATTGAAGGAATGTTGCCGTTTTGTAATATCTATTCCTCGTTTATGCAACGTGCATACGATCAGATAATCCATGATGTAGCTATTCAAAAGTTAAATGTTGTTTTCTGTCTCGACCGTGGGGGGTTAGTAGGCGAAGATGGCGCTACACATCATGGAGTATATGACCTGGCTTATATGCGCTGCATTCCTGATATGATTGTTTCTGCCCCTTTAAATGAAGAAGAATTACGCAACTTAATGTATACAGCGCAGTTGGAAAATCATGGCCCTTTCTCAATTCGTTATCCAAGAGGCAGAGGGGTTATGCCGGAATGGAAAACTCCATTTAAAAAAATAAAGATTGGAAAAGGACAACAGATAAGAAAAGGAGAAGATATTGCGATTCTTTCGATTGGACACGTGGGCAATTATGTAATTGAAGCTTCTAAAATATTAGCCAAAAGTTATCAAATCGATGTGGCACATTACGATATGCGTTTTGTTAAACCTATTGATGAAGAGATTTTACATTTTGTAGGTAAAAACTATAAAGCGGTAATTACTATTGAAGATGGTACTATTATTGGAGGTTTTGGAAGTGCAATACTGGAGTTTATGAATGATCATGAATATAACCCTGTCATTAAGCGAATGGGCGTACCTGACAAATTTATTGAACAAGGAACACCTCAGGAACTGCACCATGAATGCGGCTTTGATGTACAGGGAATTATAAAAGAGGTTAGAGCGCTTACCAAACCCAATATTTTATCTAATGTGGGATGATCTTTTTTTATGAAACATTAAAAATAAATTTTGCTGAACAAAAAGTATTATCTATTTTTGCACACGCAAAGGTTCATTGTTTATTATGCCTGGGTGGCGGAATTGGTAGACGCGCTGGTCTCAAACACCAGTGGACATTAGTCCGTGTCGGTTCGAGCCCGACTCCAGGTACTTTTAACAGAACCCTCTTTTAAGAGGGTTTTTTTGTATTGTTTAAAACGATCTGACTTATGAGTAATCCTGAATCATTACATCCATATAAAGAAAAACAACTTGAATATGATAAGCGATACCTTGAAATGGCTAAAATTTGGTCTAAAAACTCTTATTGTGTCCGACGAAAAGTGGGTGCATTAATTGTTAAAGGGAAAATGATTATCTCCGATGGGTATAATGGTACTCCTTCGGGTTTTGAAAATGTTTGTGAAGATGAAAATAATGTTACAAAACCTTATGTTTTACATGCTGAAGCCAATGCCATTACAAAAGTGGCCAAGTCAAACAATAGCTCCGAAGGAGCTACGTTATATGTTACTACATCTCCTTGTATGGAATGTTCAAAATTAATCATTCAATCGGGGATAAAAAGAGTTGTTTTTTGTGATAAGTATCACAAAACAGAAGGATTGCAGTTATTAGAAAGAGCAAATATTGAAATTGTACATTTATTATTATAAATCATGCATTATGGCCGAAAAGAAAATTAATAAAATATATTTACCCATACTATTTGCTATTATATTGATAGCAGGAATTATACTTGGAAGTTCGTTGAGTAAAAATAACGGGAATCATTCTTCTTATGTATATCAAGAGGAAGACAAGTTGCTTCGTATTATTAATTACATTGAACAGCGTTATGTAGATACGGTTTCAAGAGAAAAATTAGAGAATGCTGCTATCCCGGCAATATTAGAGGAATTAGATCCGCATTCGGTATATATCCCTGTTGATGATATGCAGCAAGTAAGTGAAGATCTACGAGGAAATTTCGAAGGCATAGGTGTAGTATTTAATCATCAAACCGATACGGCAATTATTATCAATGTTATATCTGGTGGACCGTCTGATAAAGCAGGAGTAATAGCTGGCGACAGAATTATTAAGGTAAACGATTCTCTTGTTGCAGGACAAAATCTTCCAAGTAACGATTTAGTGGGAATGTTAAAAGGAGAGATGGGAACTAGGGTAAAAGTTAGCCTGGAGCGGAAAGGTGTTCCTGAACTGATTGAGGTGGAAATTATTCGTGATAAAATACCACTTTATAGTGTAGATGTTGCTTATATGGTAACCAACGAAATTGGATATATTAAAATAAACCGGTTTGCTGAAACAACATTTAAAGAGTTTTTAAAAGGGGTTGAAAAATTAAAAAAACAAAATTTAAAGAAACTTATTGTTGACTTACGTGGCAACAATGGAGGATACATGATTGCTGCTACCAATATAGCGGATCAGTTTTTAGAGGAAGGACAGTTAATTGTTTATACCGAAGGAAAAGCAAGCCCGCGGCAGGAAATTTATTCTACCTCACGTGGCGTTTGTAAAGATATTGAAGTTGTAGTTTTACAAGACGAATGGGCAGCGTCAGCCAGTGAAATATTGGCCGGCGCTATACAGGATAATGATCGCGGAACAATTATTGGCCGCCGATCGTTTGGAAAAGGATTAGTACAAGAAGCCTATCCCCTTTCTGATGGGTCGGTTATCAGACTTACTGTTGCACGATATTATACGCCAACAGGCCGTAGTATACAAAAGCCTTATAATGATGATAAAATGGAATATTATAATGACATTTATAATCGATTTCAACATGGAGAATTTGAAGCTGAGGATAGCATTCATTTTGCCGACTCGTTAAAATATACTACTCCCGAAGGGAAAGTTGTTTTTGGAGGTGGAGGAATTATGCCCGATATTTTTGTGCCTATCGATACTACAGGGTACTCAAAATATTATTCTGAAATTGTTCAAAAAGGAATCTTACAGGATTTTACCTTTAATTATGCGGATGAAAACCGGGGAAAATTGAATCCGTTTAAGACTGCTGAGGAGATTAATAATTACTTAATTTCTGTTGAAATTTTCGATCAGTTTGTTGCTTATGCCTCACAAAAAGGGGTGCAGCAAACAGTTAAAGGTTTTGATAAATCAAAGAAAATAATTGATACACAAATCAAAGCACTTATTGCAAGAAATATATTGGATAACGATGGCTATTACCCAATTATAAAAGAGATTGACAGGACGCTTAATGTTGCGGTTAAATTTTTAGAAAATAAATAATTTTTTTATTAAACCCTTTTTATCTTTAAAAGTCATATTATAGAATTAGGATTAAATGGTAGATTTAATTCATAATTTTGGGTTTTTAGGTTAGTTGTAGGCACTCTGGGGAGAGTGCCTCTCTTTTTATGAAAAATTAGATGCATATTCCTTGTATCATTTTTTGAACTTCAATATATTTTTAATTTAAAAGATTTTTCTGAACAATTTTTACTATTTTGTGTTTATTGTATTGATAAAATAGTTAAACACAAATGAAGAAAATTAATATATATCTATTATATTTTTGGATATTGCCAGGAACAATTATTGGACAACAAAAAAGTAGTGGGGAGATTCAGGGTAGAGTTTTTAATAGTAAGAATAATGAGCCGGTACCATTTGCAAATGTGGTGATATTCAAAACAACCATAGGTTCGGCTTCAAATTTTGATGGTGAATTTTTGTTTACTGGATTAGAACCCGGTTTTGTAAAGTTACAAGTTTCTGCCGTTGGTTATAAAACCTATATCTCTGAAGAAATCATGGTCACCAATGCCAAAAAGGTTAATATCAATATCCCTTTGGAAGAAACCTCTGTAGCTCTCGATGAAGTTGTTGTTAAGCCATCGCCCTTTCGAAAAACAGAAGAGAGTCCTGTGTCTCTACGTCGAATAGGTATTCAGGATATAGAAAAAAGCCCGGGTGCAAATCGTGATATTTCTAAGGTTATTCAATCTTTTCCAGGGGTTGCATCCACTCCTGTTCAACGAAATGATGTGATTGTCCGTGGAGGTGGACCCAGTGAGAATTCTTTTTATCTCGATGGGGTTGAAATACCTAATATAAACCATTTTGCTACACAGGGAGCTTCCGGAGGGCCGGTGGGGATCATTAATGTGGATTTTATTCGCGAAGTAGATTTTTATTCGGGTGCCTTCCCGGCTAACAGGGGTAATGCACTAAGTTCGGTGCTGGAGTTTAAGCAAAAAGACGGGAACAAAGAAAAATTAGAAACACAAGGAACGTTGGGGGCCTCAGAAGTAGCTTTGACTTTTGACGGACCAATAACTGATAATACAACATTTATCTTTTCAGCCCGTAGATCTTATCTGCAAATATTGTTTGACGCTTTGCAGCTTCCTTTTTTACCCACTTATAACGATGCACAGGTTAAAATTAAAACCCGTTTTAACGAAAAAAACGAACTTACTTTAATTGGGTTGGGAGCTATCGACCAATTCGATTTAAATCTCGATGCAAATGATACGGAAGATCAACGTTACATTTTAAATTATATTCCAGTGAATGAGCAATGGAGCTACACGGTTGGCGCTGTATTTAAGCATTATAGAGAAAAAAGTTATGATACCTGGGTTTTAAGCAGAAATGCACTGAATAATCGATCCTATAAATACCAGGACAATATTGAGGTAGATTCATTATTAACATTTGATTATTTGTCCGAAGAATCAGAAACAAAATTTAGGTACGAAAATACAATCCGTAGTGATAATGGATATAAAATAAATTATGGTGCAGGAGTAGAATACGCAAAATATACAAATGATACCTACCGAAAACAATTTGTTGGCACTGCAACACAAACTATTAATTACTATACTAAATTAGATTTATGGTCGTGGTCATTATTTGGACAAATTAGTAAAGAATATTTTGGGGAGAGGTTATCCCTTTCTTTGGGAGCAAGAACCGATGCGAATAACTATTCATCCGAAATGTCTAATTTGCTTTCGCAATTTTCACCACGCTTTTCTGCATCCTATCAATTAAAATCTGATTTATCTATTAATTTTAATACAGGACGTTATTATCAGCGTCCGGCATATACTACATTAGGATTTAGTGATGCTACAGGCGTATTAATTAATAAATCAAACGGATTAAAATATATTTCTGTCGATCACCTGGTAGGTGGTTTTGAATATTTGCCAAACGATGAAAGCGTCATTTCTCTGGAAGGTTTTTATAAATATTATCATGATTATCCTCTTTCTGTTAACGACTCCATAGCTTTATCCAATAAAGGGGCCGATTATGGTTCTTTCGGCGATGAAGAGGTGTTATCTGTTGCCGAAGGACAAGCGTATGGATTGGAGTTACTAGCTCGTCATAGAAATTTGTGGGGATTTAACCTGGTGCTTTCTTATACCTTAGTTCGCAGTGAATTTAAGGAGTTTGACGAAAATTTGAATCTAACATCAACCTTTATTCCTTCATCTTGGGATAATATTCATTTATTGAATTTAACCGCTACAAGAGATTTAAAACGCAACTGGCAGTTTGGCTTTAAATGGCGATTTGTTGGCGGTTCACCATATACCCCGTTTGATGAGAATAAATCCAGCCTGATAGACGCATGGAATGCACGTGGGCGAGAATATCTGGATTACGCGCAATTTAATGCTTTACGTTTAGATCCCTTTCATCAACTCGATATTCGAATCGATAAACAATATTTTCTTGAAAAATGGTCGTTAATGTTTTATATTGATGTGCAAAATATTTATAATTTTAAATCTGATGAGCCTGATAAGCTTATAACCCAAACCGATCAAAACGGCAATGTTTTAATCGATACTACTGATCCAACAAGATATGATTTGAAAAGAATTGAAAGTGACGGTTCAGGAACGGTGTTGCCCTCATTAGGAATTATTGTTCAATTTTAATAATTACAGTTATGGTTAGAAATTTTATGATTATTGTTCTGATTTTATTGGTGATGGGAACTAAAGCTCAGCAAACGAAAGAGGAAAAATCTAACAAATATATTTTTGCAACAAATCAGCAAGGGAAGGGCCCGGAAATTGAAATTCATTTTAATGAAGGTACTGCATTTTATTACCCGTTAATGGCTATATGGATTGAGGATATGGATGGGAATTATTTACAAACCCTTTATGTGGCAGAATCAATTGCCAAAGGTGTTTTTAATTATGGAGAAATAAGGGATAACCGATGGGTCAATGGTGCAAAACGCAGGCCCGCAGCATTGCCCTATTGGGGTCATAAACGTGGAGTTAAGGCTAACGATGGTTTTTATATGCCTACACCCCAAAATCCAATAGCAGATGCTTATACCGGTGCAACACCAACCTCCGGGTTTGTTTTAAAAACCAAAGCAGATAATCCATTGCCCGTTCATTTTAAGATTTTGTTTGAAATAAACCAGTCGTGGGACTGGAATAAATACTGGACTAATAATAAGTTCCCTGATGATGAGCATTATAAAACTTCATCACAACCTGCAGTAGTTTATGCTGCCACTATTGATTTAAAATCCGAACAGGAGATTTATGAAATGAAGCCCATTGGACATAGTCATTATTCGGGTAAAGACGGGAATTTATATCCCGATTTAAGCACCTTAACCACAGCACTACAAATAGCAGATAAAATCAGGGTGAAAATAAAGAAATAATTTCCGGGTTTATTGGCTCCAAACCATTATCAATTCAGGTTCATTGGTGTTTTCTTCAATCTCTTCAGCAACAATAGTAAAACCTGAATGGTTGTAAAACGCTACACTATGGGTATTCTTTTTTAAAACCTTAAGCTCAATATTTTTTCGATTTTCTTTGATAAAGTTGAGTAGAGCTGTTCCTATTCCTTTTCCTTTTCCTTGTAACTCTGTTTTTACAAAAATGGCTGCAAGATAATTATCAACCATCGAAATAAAACCTACCATTTCCTGATTTTTAATTGCTACATACGTTTCCGATTGTAGTAAATATTTTTCTGCCATTTCCTTTTTGTGTGATTTCCACAATGAAGGAGCAATAAAATCATGCGCTTTTACTGAAGCATGATACCAAAGCTCAACAATGGGCAGAATATCATTAAGTGTAGTGTAAATTTCCGGTTTTTCATTCAAATATTTAAGTATACCCTTAATCTTTTTTTATAAGGGATAATGCTTTTTGTAAATCTTCCGGGGTATCTATTCCTAATGAATCGAAATGGGTTTTTGCTAACTTGATGGTATATCCGTTTTCAATCCAACGGTTTTGCTCCAACGATTCTGCTATCTCCAGTTTCGATCTTTCCAGCAGGGTAATTTTTGATAAAACAGAAGTTTTATAGGCATACATCCCAATATGTCGATAAAAGTCGAAAGATTTTAACCAGTGCTCTTTTTCTTTATTACGAACATATGGAATTGGTGAGCGGCTAAAATAGATCGCATTCATTTGGTAATCAAAAATTACCTTAGGTTTGTTGGGATTAAAAATATCCTCCGGATTAGTAATCTTTTTTATTAAAGTAGCTATTTCAGTTTCATCAGAGGTAAAACAATTTATTAATTCTTTAATCTGCGCAGGCTCAATAAAAGGTTCATCACCTTGTATATTTATCACAACATCAAAAGGTGTATTTAATTTTTTTTGAATGATCTTAATAGCTTCAGCAAGCCTGTCTGTACCACTTTTGTGATCTTTAGAAGTGATTACATATTGTCCTCCAAACTGTTTTATTTCATTGGCAATTCTTTCATCATCTGTGGCAACATAAACATAATCGAGTGCTTTTTTTGCCTGTTCGTAAACTCTGTTTATCATGCTTTTACCATGGATGTTAACCAGCGGTTTTCCGGGAAATCGGCTCGACTCATATCGCGAAGGAATAATTCCTATAAATTTCATGAATACTTTAATGTTTTAAGTAATTTTAGTACAAATGTATATATTATGACTTAATGACAGCAAATTTTGGGTAAAAATTGATTAAAATTAAACAAAAACAGATATAAAATTGTAATTTTGTCATATAAAATGATAAGATAAAATTTATATCGTAATGGATATTCAAAA
This sequence comes from Bacteroidales bacterium, assembly GCA_030156305.1. GTDB lineage: Bacteria > Bacteroidota > Bacteroidia > Bacteroidales > UBA12077 > UBA12077. The sequence continues at coordinate 17,935 of JASGMZ010000005.1, forward strand.
AATAAAGCAACGGTTTGGTATTATTGGCAATTCGATAACCCTAAACCGGGCCATTGATATTGCTGCCCAGGTTGCACCCACTGATCTTTCGGTTTTAATATCAGGCGAAAGCGGTACAGGGAAAGAGGCTTTTCCCCAAATTATTCATCATTTTAGCGCACGGAAGCATGGCAAATATATTCCCGTAAATTGCGGTGCAATACCCGAAGGAACCATTGATTCAGAGTTGTTTGGACACGAAAAGGGATCCTTTACCGGTGCGCATGAAACGCGTAAAGGGTATTTTGAGGTTGCAGATCAAGGAACCATCTTTCTCGACGAAGTGGCAGAATTGCCTCTATCTACTCAGGTGAGGTTGCTCAGAGTACTCGAAAGTGGTGAATTCCTCAGGGTAGGATCGTCGAAAGTGCAAAAAACTAATGTTCGCGTAATTGCCGCAACAAATATTGATCTTGTTAAAGCTATTGAAGAGAATAAGTTTAGAGAAGATCTTTATTACAGGTTAAATACTGTTCCAATTTCAATACCGCCGTTGCGAGAGCGAGGTGATGATATCTATTTATTATTCCGAAAATTTGCAACAGATTTTGCCGAACGTTACCGTATGCCTCAGATAAGCCTTGATGATGAGGCAAAGGCAATGCTTGAAAATTACCAATGGCCTGGAAACGTGCGACAATTGAAAAATATTACCGAACAATTGTCCGTTATCGAAAAGGATAGAATTGTATCTGCCGATGTTTTAAAAAGATATTTGCCTGATTATTATCCGAATAAATTACCCGCGCTTTATAATAAAAGCGATTTAATTGATGAAAAAACATCTGCTTCTGAGCGAGAGATTCTTTATAAAATCTTGTTTGATATGAAGCATGATTTAAATAATTTGAAGAAGTTAGTTCATGAAATTATTGAAAAAGGGGATCATGTTGAAGAGCTTAAGCATGCCGATCAGCTTATTCAAAATTATAATCAGGAAACATCATCGGTAATAAACACTATAGATCGACAAAATAAAGATTTTAGTAAAAACAATGTTCCAAATATTGAAGATACCGAAGAGTTTGTAGAAGAGTCATTATCACTGGAAGATAAGGAAATTGAGCTTATTAGGAAAGCACTTGACAAGCATAATGGGAAAAGAAAATATGCTGCACAGGAGTTGGGAATTTCCGAACGAACCCTTTATCGAAAAATTAAAGAATACGATATTTAGTTAGATGCAAATTTGCAACAACATGAAAAAAATAATTTTTAGTATAATTATCTTAAGTGCCACTATTCAATCCTGTACGGTTAGTTATACACTTTCAGGAGCATCCATTGCTCCAGAAGTAAAAACGGTATCTGTGCAATATTTTACTAACAGGGCTCCGTTAGCCATGTCAAATATTGGACAGTATATAACAGACGAACTAAAAGATAAGTTTAAGTCTCAAACATCATTAACGTTGGTAAACGATGTGGGCCATTTAAATTTCGAAGGTGAAATTACTCAATATGATACAAAACCCATGGCTATTGTAGGTGATGAGACCGCAGCTCAAAACAGGCTTTCGGTTACTGTACACGTAAAGTTTACCAATGAAATCGAACCCAAATATAATTTTGATTCAGACTTTACTAGGTACGCAGATTATGACAGTAATTTAGATTTGGCTCAGGTTGAACAGGAGCTTATGGAGGAAATTGTAGAACAGCTTATAGATGATATATTTAATAAATCGGTTGTAAACTGGTAAGTAAAGGAAATTTTAATGAATTTTTCAGATTTCTACATAAATATAGATGATTTAGCTAAACTTAAAAATGCTAATATTAGTACATTGCAGAAGCTTATGAAGGAGCATCCGTATTTTCAGGCAACTCATGTATTATTGCTATTAGCTATGAAGCTTCAAAATAATCCACAATTTGACAATCAGCTTGCATTTTCATCTATCTATGTCCCCAACAGAGATTTGTTATATAATTTATTAAATAAAAAATTTTTTGAAAAAGAAGTTCAATCCACACAATCAGTTGATAACAAGCCTGATGCAGAAGTTGAACAAAAGGAGCAGAAAGTAAATGATATAAAAAAAGATTTACCATCCAAAGAACCTGATAGTAAACTTTTAAAAAATAAAAATGTCCGACGAAAAATTAAAGACAGCATTGAAGGGATGGGGGAAAATATTTCCGAAACGCTTTTAAGCCAAATAGAATTTTCGGAAGTTAAAGATGGGGATGAATTACAATATCCACCAGAAATTTATTTTATTGACGATGAACGTACCGGAAAGAATAATGTGATAACCATTGATGCCCGCCCGGGAAAAATTTTCGAATCACAAAAAAAAGATATTTTTCAAATCGATGAATCGGAAGAAATTTCTGAAATAGAACATAAATCAACGGGTAAAAAAATAAAAGCAACTAAAGAAAATAAGTCTAAACATAAAACAAAGGGAGATAACAACGGGAGTGACTCAAAAATTGAAAAAGTTAAAAACTTTGAATATTTTGATATCAATAATTATGCAGATGATGATATCATTGAAAATGCGGATGACAATGATTTAATTGCCAGATTTATTGCCGAAAAGCCGCGAATTAAGCCAAAAGAAGTAACTGATCATCAAAAAGATATTTCCCGGGAAAGCACAAAGGAAGATGATGATCTTTTAACCGAAACATTAATAAAAGTTTATATTGCACAGGGTTATATTGAAAAGGCAATTAAATCTTATGAAAAATTAAGTTTGAAATATCCGGAAAAAAGTACTTACTTTGCAAATCAAATAAAAGAATTAAAAGAACAATTAAATAAATAGTGATATGTATACCTTAATTTCAGTTTTAATCATTATTGCGAGTATATTACTAATATTAATTGTATTGGTTCAAAACTCAAAAGGGGGAGGTTTAGCATCGAATTTTTCAGGATCAAACCAGGTGATGGGAGTGAAGAAAACAACCGATTTTTTGGAAAAAGCAACATGGACACTTGCTGTTAGCCTTATGGTATTTAGTGTGATAGCAAGCATGACTATTCCAAGAGGAACAACCGAAGAAAAATCAAGAATTGAGCAACAAGTAAATAATGCTGTTGATCCTACACAGATGCCTCAATTCCCAACTTCTATACCCGAAGAAGATGCTCCCGGAAATGGAGAAGGAGAATAAAAAATTATTGAATAAAAAATGAAATGTCAGTCTGTCAGTTAGGCTGACATTTTTTTATCTTTGTGCATTCCATAAGAGTTGTGTTTAATAAATAGTAACCCAGCACTTTAATGTTTTTTAAGGAGAAAAGGATTATTTTACCCTTGTTTGAATTGTCAGTTTAAGAGATTAAACACTATTTGGCACAAAATATGAATAGATGGTTATCGTGAAAATAAAAATAAGTTTAACCCGTCTGCCGATAAGCAGACAATAAATATTTAAAAAAGATGTCAGAATTTAAGTATAAACCATTAAAAGATCGAGTTTTAGTAGAGCCAGCTAAGGCTGAAGAAAAAACTGCCAGTGGAATCATTATTCCTGATTCTGCAAAAGAAAAACCACAAAAAGGGACTGTTATTGCTGTTGGCGAAGGAAAAAAAGATGAGCCAATGACATTAAAAGCAGGCGATGTGGTTATTTATGGCAAATATTCCGGAACAGAAATAAATGTAGATGGAACGGATTATTTAATTATGCGTGAAGATGACATTTTATTAAAAGAGTAAAATTATTTAAGTAATCAATTTAAAATGATAAAAACATGGCAGCTAGAGAATTAAAATTTGATATTGACGCAAGAGATCAACTAAAAAAAGGAATTGATCAGTTAGCAAGTGCTGTAAAAGTTACATTAGGGCCTAAAGGTAGAAATGTAGTTATTGAGAAAAAATTTGGAGCCCCTCAAATTACAAAAGACGGTGTTACCGTTGCTAAAGAAATCGAATTAAAAGATAAATTCGAAAATGTAGGTGCACAAATGGTAAAAGAAGTGGCCTCAAAAACCAACGATGATGCCGGTGATGGTACTACTACGGCTACTGTTTTAGCACAATCAATTATTGAAGTCGGAATTAAAAATGTTACTGCCGGTGCCAATCCAATGGATTTGAAACGAGGCATTGATAAAGCAGTACAAAAAGTTATTGAAAGCATTAAGAAACAGTCGCACGATGTAGGTGAATCGAATGAGAAAATTGAGCAGGTTGCTACAATCTCTGCCAATAACGATTCGGCCATTGGTAAATTAATTGCCGATGCAATGCAGGCAGCAGGCCGCGAAGGTGTTATAACTGTTGAAGAAGCAAAAGGTACCGAAGACGAGCTTAAAACCGTTGAAGGAATGCAGTTCGACCGTGGATATATTTCTCCATACTTTGTTACCGATACCGAAAAAATGGAAGCAGTATTAGAACATCCATATGTTCTGCTTACCGATAAGAAGATCTCAACCATGAAAGATCTTATGCCAATTCTTGAATCAGCCGTTCAAAACGGGAAACCTTTAATGATTATCTCAGAAGATATTGAAGGTGAAGCATTGGCTACATTGGTGGTAAATAAAATTCGCGGTTCGTTAAAAGTTGCAGCGGTTAAAGCTCCCGGTTTTGGCGATAGAAGAAAAGAGATGTTAGAAGATATCGCTATATTAACCGGTGGTACTGTTATTACCGAAGATAAAGGCTTAACATTGGAAAATACTACCCTTGATATGTTAGGTACCTGCGAAAAGATATCTATCGATAAAGAAAATACTACTATCGTTAATGGCGATGGAGCAAAAGAAAATATCGATGCTCGTGTAAACCAGATTAAAGCGCAAATCGAAGCTTCTACCTCTGATTATGATAAAGAAAAATTGCAAGAGCGTTTGGCTAAATTAGCCGGGGGTGTAGCCGTAATTTATGTTGGTGCTGCCAGCGAAGTGGAGTTAAAAGAGAAAAAAGACCGCGTAGATGACGCATTAAGCGCTACACGTGCAGCCGTTGAAGAAGGAATTATTCCTGGTGGAGGTGTTGCTTATATCCGTGCAGTTAAAGAACTTGAAAACTTTAAAGGTGACAACGAAGACGAAACTACGGGTATTGCAATTATTAAGCGGGCTCTTGAAGAACCTTTACGTCAGATTGTTGAAAATGCAGGAGTTGAAGGTTCGGTTGTGGTACAAAAAGTTATAGATGGAAAAGAAGATTATGGGTATAATGCTCGCACCAACCAATTCGAAAATCTTTACGAGTCGGGTGTAATTGACCCAACCAAAGTGGCTCGTATTGCTATCGAAAATGCAGCATCTATTGCCGGCATGTTCTTAACTACCGAGTGTGTAATTACCGAAGAAGAAGAAGAAGCACCACCAATGCCGGCAGGCGGAATGGGTGGCGGAATGCCCGGAATGATGTAATCAATCATCAATCGCTGCCGTAAGGCAGAAAATCTAATATAATTTCAACCCTTTGTTGCTTTTTGCACAAAGGGTTTTTTTTATTTTTTTGTAATGATTTTCGGCAACTAAAAAAGCAGATGTACTTTATGGTCAAAAAAAAGATGCTATTATAACTACAAATTGAGCTTTATTCTTATTTTTGATACGGAATCAAACAATAATAAATCGTTTGGTATGTTTTTCGTAGTAAATACCAATAAAAAATGAAGCCAATGAATCGTCAAAAAGTATTTTTTATTTTTCTTTTTACTTTGTTCTTTAATGTTTCATCTTTTGCAGGATGGGTAATTACCCAAAAAAGTTATGATTCTGACCAGGGTGAAGCATCAGCAATAATCGAAACAATTTATATTGAGGATAATATAATGAAAATTGTTCAGGATGATATGATTACCATTTTTAACCTGAACGATGAAACGATTACTCTGATGAACCCTGAAAAAATGGTTTACTGGAAAGGTACTATTGCTGATTACAAAACCGATATTAAAAAGGCTTTGCAGACGGCTATGGAAGAACAATTAAAAAAAGCATCTGAAAAACAAAAACCGATGATCCGAAATATGTACCAGGGGATGATGGAAAATATTGATGATCCCTCGAAATTTGCTGGTGAAGAGCCTGAAGAATATCAGTTGGAAATTGAAAAAACCAATGAAAAGGAGCGAATTGCCGGATATCAGGCCGTCAAATATCAGGTTAAAGTAAATCAACAATTAAAAGAAGAAGCCTGGTTATCCGAATCGAATCGTGCCCATAGCGAATTTGATATTCAGAAGTTTTATGCCATTTTTGGCGATTTTGTTAATCAGGCCGCATCGGGAGCTTATTACCAAAAGGATGAAGAATATATCGAATTTGCTAAATTAGGATTTCCCTTAAAATCCATTAACTACTATGGTGGATACGAATCTGTTAGCGAGGTAACCAACCTTAAGCAAGAAAATATAGATATCACTGAATTTCAACCACCCGAAGATTACCGGAAAGTTAATCTAACCGAGGTGGGAATCGAAGAACAAGAGTAGTTTTTTGAGTTTTTAAATTGTTTTCAATCCTAATTGCTGGCTCAATGGTCCCAAATCTGCCTTAGCAGCTTTAATAGTCGAATATTTTTTAATGGGCATTATCTACTTTCTGTCTTGAAAAATCACTTAATTTTTTATTTTGATAGTAAACAATTATTATGCTTTTCTACTGCTTAAATTCTTTTATGTACACTTTGTGGGTTAGCATCCGCAGAGTTACTTTCTTAAAATTTTCTCCAGGGCTTTCCCCCTGGCCAGTTCATCTACCAGCTTGTCCAGATAACGAATCTTCTGCATCAGTTCATCTTCAATTTCTTCCACCCGGTACCCGCATATTACGCCTTTAATTTTTGAAACATTGGGATTGATAGCCGGAGCCTGTTCGAAAAAAGTTTCCAGATCACTTTCCTCCGCCAGGTGTTGTTGCAGCGTCTCCTGGTCATATCCTGTAAGCCAGAAGATAATGGCATCTACTTCTTTTTTGGTGCGCCCTTTCTTTTCAACCTTTTGAATATACAATGGATATATAGTAGCAAAATGGGTTTTGAAAATTTTGGAGTTACTCATTATACTTTTTTTTTATTATTTATTCCAGAATTCAGCACATTTTTCCTGTTCAGCAATTCTTAATATTGAAAAACCTAATTCAATTGCTTTACTAAAGTCTTTACATGCCTGCTCTTTTTCACCTAATTCGTATCGCGCCAATCCACGAAGAAAGTAAGCATTTTTATTATTAGGGTCTAATAATATTGCTTTATTACAATCAGAGACAACTCCTTTCAGGTCATTGGGGAATCTGGTTCCGGCTCTGTTTACGTAAACCCTTGCGTTTGAAGTGTCTGTTAACAGATATTTATCAAAATCTTTTTTTGCCAGTTTGCTCTTGCCTGTGGCTAAATATATCCTTGCACGGGTTAAATATAATTCTGGTTCTGGTGATTCTGATATTTTATCCTCCAGCGTCTTTAAAAGATCATTGAAATCAGGCCTTGTCCAAAATCCCATCGTAGTATTTACCCTTCCGCTACAATCGTCATCAATTAAATCAAAGGATACATAATAGTCTGTTTGATACACCTTGTACTGCCCGTCATCCTGGCACATTTGCCCTTCTTTGTCAATAAATTTAATGGTATCTCCTGATAATACATAGTTTGATATAACATCAACCGTTTGGTTATTTCCAAAATCAGCTTCAATGCTACCGTTTTCTTTAAAATTAAAACTAATTGGCCCTGTGTGTCCAATCCTTACCCATTTACCATGAATAAGATTTTCAGGTTTTACAACGTTTTGCTCATTTTGATTATTTTTCTTTGTACTTTGATTGCACCCGGATAAAAATCCGATAGTACAAATTGCTAATAAGATCAATTTTGCTTTCATATCGGTTTTGTTTACTATTTGTATTGTTTCATTTTCAATGAGCAATACCTCTTTTTAAACGAAACCTAAAGGTAACTAAAAAAAATGGAAGTACAATTTCATTCAAAACGAAGGGTAAGGATACTATTGTCCGGCGAGTCGAAAAACAAGCACCGTGAGCGTTAAGAAAAATCTGCTGTTCGAAGCACTGAACGGAGGGAAGTGCAAGTTTAGATTTTTAGCTCACATCGCGTAGTTTTTCGAGTGAGGCGGGCGCAGCCTTGAATTTCTTTACGTACTTTCTTGTTTCAAGACAAGAAAGTATGTGGGGCATGGGGTAAAGCGCCTGAAAAAAGAAATCGTTAAATGATAAATAAAACAAGGTTTCAGAATAGATGTAATTTTTTTATCGGACAGCAGTGAAAAAAATAAATGGTAAGTACTAATATTTATAATGCATCTTTATCCTGCTCCTCCGGCGTTAAATCAGAGTAAAGAAATTTATTGGTTTCAATCCATTGGTTTAACGAATAATCCCATTTGTAAATAATTTCCATATACAGTTCTCCCTCTTCGTTATATTCAGAAAGTGTTTTATCAAAATTAACCCATTTTTTTTTCGAGTAATCCCATTTTTGATGGATTACTTCTATTAAACGGCCTTCCCGGCCGTATTGATACATTATCTTTAGTCCGTTAAGCCATTGTTTGGTGTAATTGTTCCATGATATTCTAATTTCCTGTGTTTTGTCTCCCCTAAAATTATAAAGATATTCGTATTTTCCTTCGGTACTCCATTTTTTGGTGTCTGCATTCCAGTTTTTAATGAAAATTTCGTTAGGATAGGAATATTCTCCGGGATAATACAACTCAAATTTTTTATAATACTCCCACTCATTTTTTATGCTGTTATATTTGCTAATGGTAATATTGTTTTCCAAACCATCCATATTGTAATCCATAATATACCGTACGGTATTAATCCATTCTTCGCCTGGCTTTTGCCATTCCTGAAATAATATTTCTTTTCGTTCGTTAAAACGGTTGTAATAAGATGTTTTTAACTGCGTATTTACCCAATCGTTGAACGATGGCCTCCAGGTCTGTACCAGCTTTTCCTGTTCGTTGCCTTTTTTATCGTAAGCAAACAATTCCTGGGAAACATTTATCCATGCTTTTTCATCGTAATTCCATTCCTGGGTAAGTGTTCGTATAGGGTCATCATTTTTGTTATAAATAATGATTTCACGCTGATAGGTTTCCCATTGGTTTGATTCCCGATTCCAATGATGTTTATATAAAGTGTCAATATTTTCAATACGTAATGAGTCAGTAATTAATGAGTCAATTTTTTCGGGCAACTGAGCAGTTAGTATTCCCGAAGAGAGGAGGAGTGTTACTAAGAATAAACATTTTTTTATGACGGTATATTTAAACATTATCGTGTTTTTATGACAATTTAATAAAATATACAGGCATTATCAACTTTTTGGCGATAATATTTCGCTTTTTTGTTCAACCTGATTATTTCCTTTATTTTTGCATATATTTTATAAATACTATGACAGAAAAACGGAATCAGCAAATAAAATTTGCTTCATGGGTAGGTATCGTTGGCAATTCAATTTTAGCTGTTGTTAAAATATTTGTTGGTATAGTTTCCGGAAGTTTTGCCGTAATTGGCGATGGAATTGATACCACCACAGACATCTTAACCTACTTTATTACTTTGGTTGCCGCACGAATAATGAATAAATCTCCTGATTATAAATTTCCCTATGGTTATAATCGTGCCGAAGCAGTTGCTACTAAAGTATTAAGTTTTGTTATCTTTTTTGCCGGAGCGCAGTTGTTCTTTTCTGCCATAGCAAGAATCATTAAAAATGAACCCCACCAGGTTCCTGCATTATTGGCTGTTTATGTTACGGTGTTTTCTATATTGTCAAAAATAGCGCTTGCTATTTATCAACTAAGGGTTGGCAAAAAAATTAACAGTAACATGCTTATTGCCAACGGAAAAAATATGCGTAATGATATCTTGATTTCCACCTCGGTGTTGTTGGGCTTGCTTTTTGTTCATGTTTTTCACTTACCCGTGTTGGATTTAATTACCGCGATATTAATTGGTACCTGGATTATGCGATCGGGATATCGTATTTTTATGGAATCCAGCCGTGAGTTGATGGATGGGACAGATAACCCCGACTTGTATTATAAGATATTTGATGCCGTAGAAGAGGTAGGCGCTGTTAATCCTCACAGAGTGAGAATAAGAAAGCATTCAAACATGTATACAGTTGACCTGGATATTGAAATTGACGGGAAACTGACAATCGATGAAGGACATAAAATTGCCAAAAAAGTTGAATTAAATATAAAAACGCGTATTGAGAATGTGTATGATGTGTTAGTGCACATCGAACCTAAAGGGAACCAAGAGAAAGAAAAATTCGGCCTTTCACGGGATAATATTGATTTGGAATGCAAAAAGAACAAAAATGGAGGAAAAATATAAAAAACCACAGGGTTCTTATATCAGTTTTATGAGCAATAAAGTTAAAGCTCATGGTGGTATTAATCTGGCTCAGGGAATTCCCGGTTTTAACCCTCCGCAGGAGCTTACACAAATTTTAAGTAAACTATCAACCGAAAATATACATCAATATGCTCCCGGAATCGGGAATAACGACTTGCTTGAACTTTTATTGAAAAAATATCAATCCGAATATGCCTTTACCAAAGATGATTTTTTAATCCTGCAAGGTGCTACCGAAGCATTATCGTTGCTTTATATCTATTTTAATAAAATAATACCAAAACCTTTCTCGGCGTTAGCTTTCGAGCCTGTTTACGAAAGTTATAATAATCTGCCGCAAATTTTTAATACAGGTTTTGTTCCTTTCCCGTTTCAAAACGATTCAACCGTTGATTTTGATAAGCTGGAAAATACTTGCAGGGATAAAGATGTAAAAGTTATTTTTATGGGTACCCCGGGAAATCCTTTTGGTAAAATATGGAGTAAAAAGGAAATTGACAATTTACTCAAACTAAGCAAAACCCTTGATATTTTTGTTGTATTTGATGCGGTTTACCGCGATTTATATTTTGAAGAAAAACCTTATATCCCGTTGGATCAATTTAATCCAAACCTATTTTATGTCAATAGTTTTTCGAAAAAATTTTCTATTACCGGATGGCGTGTAGGATATTTAGTGGCCCATCAAAAGCATATGGAGCATATTAAGCCCATTCATGATTATACCGGCTTATGTGCGCCTTCGATTTTGCAACAGGCAATTGTAGAGTATCTTAAAAATAATAATTACGAAAAAAATTATATTGCACCGTTAAGGGAAAAGTTAAAGAAATCATATTCTTTATTATCATCTGCGCTTAAGAACTTAGGTTTTAATGTACCTGAAACGAAAGGCGGATATTTTGTTTGGGCAGAGTTACCGGAAAAATACCCCGATGGTTTTAAGTTTGCTATTGATTTATATGAAAAACAGCGCGTAGCCGTAATTCCGGGTGAGCATTTTTCGGCGAATGCGAAAAATTATATTCGTTTAAATATTGCACGCCCTGTGGCTGAAGTGGAAGAAGGTATTGAAAAAATTAAAGCTTTTTTCGGCAAATAACAGCAGCTTCAATTATTTATTGTTGATGCCAAATCCAAATGCTATTAAATCATCCCAAAAATCAGGATAGCTTTTTTTAACTACCTCTGGATCATCAATAATTAAAACATTATTTTTTATTGCCAGTGGTGCAAAAGCCATAGCCATTCGGTGGTCGTTATAGGTTTTTGCTAAATGGTTTTCCGGAATTTTTAAGGTTTCATTTCCTTGCCATTCAAGATAATCTTTTCCGTTGGTTTGCAGATGAATGCCCATTTTTTCAAATTCATTTACCAACGCTTTGATCCGGTCGGTTTCTTTTATCGATAGATTGTCCAATCCGGTTAGTTTGAAAGGAATTCCCTTGGCTGCCAGCGTAACCGTTAGTGTTTGAGCTAAATCAGAACAGTTGGTAAAATCATATTCAAAATGCCTGCATGTTGTTTGTATATTTTTTAGACTTAACCACTGTTCATCAAATTTTGATTGAACACCTAAGCTGCTGTAAATATCCGTTAAAACCGAATCGCCCTGTAAGCTGTTTTTTAATAATCCCGGTAACTGTATTTCTGCGTTTTTTATGAACGAAATTATTTCGAACCAGTACGAAGCAGCCGACCAGTCAGATTCTACTATTTCTTCTTTCGGTGAATAATTCCCTTTTTCAACTTCAATAGTGCTTTTATTCCACTGAAAGTTAATGCCATGGTTTTGCATTATTTTCAATGTCATATCAATATAATCTTTCGAAAGGATTTTATCATCGATATTTATCGTTAACCCTTTTTCTAAAGATGGTGCAATCATTAACAACGCACTAATAAACTGGCTGCTGATATTGCCTTTAATGCTTATTGGTTTTGATTTTAGCGTGGAACCTGTAATTTTTAAAGGAGGAAAACCATCTTTTTCCAGGTAATCTATTTTTGCACCCAAATCCCTTAAAATATCGACCAGAATATTTATGGGGCGTTGTTTCATCCGTTCGCTGCCTGTTAAAATCCGTTCGCCTGGAGTTATTGATAAAAATGCAGTAAGAAATCGCATAGCCGTTCCTGCAGCGCCAATATCTATTACCGGTACAGATAAATGGTTAAGTGCATTAATTAAAACCCTGGTATCATTACTTTTTGAAAGATTATATATGTTAAAATCCTCTTCACAAAGTGCCCTAATAATCAATAACCTGTTCGAAATACTTTTCGATGCGGGTAAGTGTATAATTTTATCGTTTTGTTTAACGGGGGCTTTAATTTCAATTTTCATTACTAAAGTGTGTTATACCATTTTAAAGTTTCCAGCATATCGTTTTTTCGGCAATGTTGGTTAATTTTTATTTTTCCAAAATCTTCGAGCAATGTAACATTGATGTCAGCTCCTTTGTTTTTTTTATCATGCCCAATAAGTTCGATTATATTTACTATATCCGTTTCCGGGATGTTTACTTTTGGATAAGTATTTAATAAATAGTTTACAACCTGCTCCATTTTTTGTGCAGGGAAACCACATAATTTTTTCGAAAGAAAAATTTCGCATAACATCCCTAAAGCCACAGCCTCACCATGTAATAAATTGTTTTTTTGTTTCATAAAAAAACTTTCAAAAGCATGTCCAAAGGTGTGTCCGAAATTTAATGCTTTGCGTTGTCCTTTTTCCAGCGGGTCTGTTTCAACATAATGATTTTTTATTTGAACCGACCGGGCAATAAGTTGATTAAGGGTTTTATAGTTTATGTTCGAGATTTTGTATTGTGTTAAATGCTCAAAATCCTGTTGGTTAAAAATAAGGGTATGTTTAATCATTTCTGCCCATCCCGAAAGGATATTTCGTTTATCTAAAGTACTTAAAAAACGACTATCAATAAATACATATTTGGGATGATTAAAAATACCAATTTCATTTTTCAATTTTAAAAAATTGATTCCTGTTTTTCCTCCTATCGAAGCATCCACCTGCGATAATAAGGTAGTAGGGATATTTATAAAATCCATCCCTCTCTTAAAAGTGGATGCAGCAAAACCACCCATATCACTAATAATTCCACCACCGAGGTTAATAAACAAAGCGTATCTGTCGGCATTGTGCTGGGTTAGAAATTCCCAAATTTTGCTTACTGTATTTATCGATTTATTCGATTCTCCGCTTACCGTTTCAATAATGTTTACATCATCAAACAAATCATTTTTTTCTAAAACAGGAAGACAGTATTTTTTGGTATTCTCATCTACCAACATAAAAATGTTGCTATAATCCGATTCATCCATAAATTTTTTTATAACGGATTGAATTTCTGTTGTAATGATTATATTTGAAAAGGATGTTTCAATTTTCATAGTACACGGTTTTTTATAAGGTAAAAATAAAAAAAACTATTGGTTTTATGTTTTTAATGAAACATCATGTTTGTAAATTATGTATCAAAGAGAAAGTTACTTATCTTTGAATGAAACATCCATGCACTGAAGTTTACAAAAATGGAAAGAATATAACATGGATGTTCCACAATACCAATTAATTAACTAAAATATATTCGAGTGAAAAACCAATAAGATTAAATCATGCAATTCGATAATAAAAATAAAGTGTTGAAATTAAATATGAGAAGATATATTGTTCTTTTACTTTTTACTACAATTATCGTATTACTTGTTTTTACCCGTTTGCTGAATAATCCTGTTTGGGTTATTGATAAAACCACAGCAATATTAATTACTATTGTCGCCTACCTAATCTATATTATTATAACTTATATTATTAATTATCAATATATTTTTTATTCCGATGAGGGGGATAAAATTATACTTAAGTATGTTTCCTTAAGGCCCTTTAATAATAAACGAAATGCTATTGAAATTTTCAAACGAAATTATTCTGGTTATAAAATCTGCAAGTCTTTTTTAAATCTTAAAGAAGAAATAATTTTTTTTGTTCAAACTCCAAATGGTGTTGCCAAATATCCTCCTATAAGTATAGCTGCCCTTACTCCAAAACAAAAAAAGATCCTTATTAATTCGATAACTCAGTTGTAAATTTTGGCGCAGTTCTATCAGTTAAAATGTGTTTAATATCATATCCTCACATAATACTTTTATTGGCTTATTTCAATATTAAAACCTACATTTGTCCAAAATTTAAAATGCATGAAAATCATGCAAGTTTGATGTTCAACATTAAAACTATACAAAAAAAATGAATGTAGATAAATTAATGATTCAGCTAGAGCAAAAGCATCCTGGAGAATCGGAGTATTTGCAAGCTGTCCGCGAAGTGTTAGAATCGATAGAGGAAGTATACAACCAAAATCCTCAGTTCGAAGCAGCCAGTATTATTGAGCGCATTGTAGAGCCCGACCGAATATTAACCTTTAAG
>JASGMZ010000142.1 GCA_030156305.1 Bacteroidales bacterium
TTCCTAATTTACTCACAATAATTATATTTTAAAGATGTTAGTGAGATCGCTTCGCTAAGTTCAAGTTTCAAATTTCAAGTTTCGTTATATAATCATTCCCTTGTGTGTGCGTTAGCTCATAGATGTTTCACACGAATATATTTTTAGTTAATTAATTGGCCTTGTGAAATATCCATGTTATATTCATTCCATTTTTGTAAACTTCAGCACATGGATGTTTCATGATATATTATAAAAAAATTTCTATACCAAACTTATTTATTATGATTGAAAACAATCTTGTAAGGCCTTACTTCGCTTTTTGATATTCCATTTTTTATAGCCGGATCATTATTTACAATTTCCATTAACTCTTCTTCACTGTCAACATCAATAACAAACATTCCACCCCGTTTTTCATCCAGGAAGGGGCCGGTAATAATAAGTTTTCCTTTGTTAAACAGTTCCTTAAGATACTCAACATGAGGTTGCATCATTTCTTCCGTTACATCTTTTTGTAACATATGGTGTATTACTACATAATTCATACGGTTAAGTTTTAAATTTATATTATACAAATAGTTTAGTTTCAAGGTTTACATTTAACTATTAAACTTTCTTAGCTTAATAGCGGTTAACACTTTTTTAGTATACAACGGAAATTCACTTTTTATAATCCATCCAAAATAACCGGGATCTTTTTCAAGCACCGACTCAACTGTTTTCCCTTTATATTTTCCAAAGTTAAAGACTTCTTCACCTTTATCATTATAAACAATGCGCCCTGCAAAATCAGCATTTGTATTATGGGTTGAAAATTTGGATAATTTTTCTACATCATTCTCAAGTTCATTATAACGATCAAGCTGAGATTTTAAAATTTCAAACGTTGCTTTTGTATCTGCTTCGGCGCTATGTGCATCTTCCAATATTTTATGGCAATAAAATTTATAGGCAGCACTTAAGGTTCGTTGTTCCATCTTGTAAAAAATCACCTGTACATCTATTGATCGCAATTTTTTTAAATCAAAATCAATTTCTGCACGAATAAATTCTTCGGCAAGTAAAGGAATATCAAACTTAGATGAATTGTATCCGGCAATATCACATCCTTCAATAAACTGAGCGATATTTTTTCCTACTTCGTTAAAGGTAGGTTTATCTTTCACATCCTCATCGCTAATACCGTGAATTTCAGTTGCTTGTGGTGGAATAGGAATTTCCGGATTAATCAACATGGTTTTCATTTCTTCGGAACCATCAGGAAATACTTTAAGGAGCGAAATCTCCACAATTCGGTCGTTAGCAATATTAACTCCTGTGGTTTCCAGGTCAAAAAATACAATTGGTTTTTTTAAATCTAAATCCATTCTTTTGATTTTTGTCTTTTAAAAAAAAGAGTTTCAATCCGAAACTCTTTTTAAAGGTATTTATAATTAATTCTTATCCTTTTATCATCATAGGCATTAATAACATCAACACATCTTCGTCTTCATTTTCTTTTTCGGCAGGGAAAAAGATTCCTGCTCTTGAAGAGTCAGAAAATTCAGCCAGAACATCAGTTGATGCTAAATTGGAAAGAATTTCGATAAGGAATGAAGATTTAAAACCTATTTCCATTTCATCACCCTCATACTGGCAATTTAAACGTTCGTTAGCAGAAATTGAAAAATCAATATCCTGAGCAGAAACATTCATCTGGTTATTTTTCATTTCGAGCTTTACAAGGTTACTTGCTTGATTTGAGAATAGCGCAACCCTTTTTAAAGCATTATACAATTCTAAACGATCAATGGTTAATTTATTGGGATTATTGGTGGGTATAACTGAGTTATAACTTGGGTAATTGCCTTCTACTAACCTACAAACCAATTTATAATTAGACAATGTGAAAAAAGCATTCTTGTCATCAAATTCGACCAATACATCATTATTTTCTTCTTTAGGTAAAATTGCTTTTAGTAAAGATGCTGGTTTTTTCGGAAGAATAAATGATGATTCCTGATCAACTTTAACATCCATTCTTCGATATCTTACCAGTTTATGAGCATCGGAAGCAACAAATGTCATACTATCGGTAAAAAGCTCAATATAAATACCATTCATCACCGGCCTTAATTCATCATCGGCAGTTGCAAATAAAGTATTACTAATACCATTCAATAATAATTCAGATGATAATTGAATAGATGTTTTCCTATCGTCTTTAATTAATGGCATTTGAGGAAAATCCTCGCTGTTTTGGCCTACCACATTATATTTCCCGTTTTCGGTAGTAATAACTACACTAAACGTTTCGGTATTAATATCGAAGGTTAGCGGTTGGTCGGGAAACTCTTTAAGTGTATCGGTTAAAATTCTGGCAGGGATAGCTATACTTCCTTCATCGGTTACGTTTTCTAACGTAATATTTGTAATCAGGGTAGTTTCTAAGTCCGAAGCCGTAATTTTTAACTCATTATTTTCCAACTGAAATAAAAAATTGTCAAGAATGGGTAACGTATTTTTTGTACTAATAACCCTGCTAACAGCCTGCAAATGACTTAATAGCTCTGTACTGGAAATAACAAACTTCATTGGTATTTATTTTAAATTTTTAATGTTTTTATAACTATAGAATTAAATATCAATAATACAAAAAAAATATCAAGTAGCCAATAAGACTAAGGGATTTTTATGCTAGCGAAAATAATCAATTTCTTTCAATAAAGGATCAAAAATATAATATTGAATAATAATTAATTCATTATTTTGATTAAAAATAGCGTAAGCTCTATTATAATCATAGGTTAATTTATTTCCGAATTCATCAAATTTCTTTTCAGGAGGTTTCCTGTATATGGTTATGCTATTGGTAAAATCATCAACATGGGTAACGCTAATTTTACAAAAAGGGGCAGCATGTAAAAGCGAATCGTTTTTTTGTTTTGACAGCTCCTTTTCTATACGTTCAAACTCAATTCCCTGAAAATAGGTAAAATACCGAACAACACGCTCAACGTTAAAATCTTCCACAAATAGGTTCTTACAAGGTTGTTTTAATGCAAAAGTACCATCACCATAATTAATTACAGTAAATGATTTAGAGGAGTCACCAGGATATTCGGTAGTTATAGATTTAATATTTTGCGGCTGATAATCAAAAACAGATTTATTGCGCCATAAACTTTCATCAATAGAAAATAATTCAGCTACCAATCCTTTAAAAGAAGGAATCCTAACAGTAATAGGTTCTCTTCTTCCATCCATCATCATATAAGTTTTATGGTTATCTATTTCAGGTGTACTTACATAATATTTGCGAAGGGTGCGATTTTTTCTATAAATTTCAACGAGAATTCCTTCTTTTTCGAGCACTGAAGCTATTCGCTCTTTTTCATTCTCTGGGATAGGAGATGCAATCTGAATCCTGTTTAAGGCCATCAGAAAATTATCAACCATACGTTGTCTGGCGATATATTTATCATTAATTTTCCAGTGTCCGCTTTCTTTAACAAGAGTAATGTTATCCTCAGGAGAAGAAATCTTTATTTTATCAATTTTTTTTGTTTCTTCAATGGCAAAATGAGTATTTCGCCTCCCTAATGTTCCTTTTGAATCGTTAAAAAAATAAGCAGTAGCAATAATCAATAAGATAAAAACAACGAGGAGCGTTTTTTTTGTATTAGTCATTTTTTTAAATAATAGCATGATTTAAGCCGTATATTTACGTTTTCTAAAATAAATAATTATCCCCCCAAAAAGAAGGATAAAAATAATTGGGAAAACCGTATTAATAATTTGCCACTTCACTCTTTCGTCGATAATTTTAGCTTTATCTAAAATGCGAAGTTTAATATCGCGCGACCGTAATTCGAGTAATCCTTTTTGGTCTACGAGATAATGTACTGCATTCATTACAAACTCCTTATTTCCATATGTTTGCTTTGTATACCTGTCGTAACCTAAAGGTGAAATAAAAATGCCGTCAGCACGTTCACGAACCTCATTGCGGATAATATCGGCATCAGAAACGACAATCATTTCGGTAGGTTCACTGGTTTCTTTAAATGAAGCATCATCCATTCCAATAATATTTTTCAAATATCGGTTTTTAAAAACCGATTCAAAAGTCCCTTCGAGTAACACGGCAATGGGTAAATTCGCTTTTTTAAATGCTGCCGGATTAATCTGCTCACGCACCTGGGCCAGATTAATGAGTAACGGTGCATCTAAGATCCTGGCATTGGCCGACGAAGATAAGAGGACTTTCTTTATCATATCATTCTCATTTCCTACCGTATCAATTACACTGGGAAATTCTGCCTTAATCATATTTAAACTTTTTGTTATAGGATGATTATTTGGTGAAATAAGTAATGGATAATACAACCAGGGAGATGGAACAAATTTAGGTTGACGGCTATCCAAAGCTGTATTAACAGGAATTACAGCACATTGAACGTCTTGAATAACATTAGGATTTATACGCACACCATATTTAAAAAGCATATCGTTAAGGTTAACATCATTTATCAATGCAAAAGTAGAGCTGCCGGTTGATAAACTATCCATATTTACGGTTACTGCATCAATAAGCCAAAGCACTTTTCCACCATTCATAATATACTGGTCAATAATAAACTTACTTTTCTCAGTATACTCATCTTTGGGCCCAGCTATTATAATGGCATTATATGGCTCAAGAATATTTAAATATTCTTTAATGGTTACTCTATCGATTGCATAATATTCTGCAAGTTCTTTAGTTATATCTCCGGTTTCAAATTCATCCAATTCATTTTGTCCCTCGATAAATGCAATTTTTTTACGCTTTGTAGTTGTTATTTTTCGTATAGCATCAACAATCTCATATTCAATATCTTGAATAGAGTTATTTAAATTTACTTCGGCAGAAAAAGCGGGGTTATTTTTCAAAAAATTAACCGGAGTTTCTTTGTCGCCGTATATTATTATAGCTCCCGGGAAAAGAATTTTTTCAGCCACCCCTCCTTCACGGCCTCTGTCTTTTACATTGATTGGGTCTAATCCTCTTTCATAAAGATCCTGATAAATTGCATCTCTTTTTGATTGGCCGTTAGAGGCTGATGGATTTATAAAAGTATACTGAATATTTTTCCCTGCAATAACTCTAAATTCATCCAACAACTCTTTGATTGATTTTTGCATTCGTTGGAAACCAAAAGGCATATCTCCATCTAAATAAACTTCGATATAAACTGTTTTATCTATTGAATCGAGTAACTCATGGGTTACATCAGACAAAGTATATCTTTTGTCGGCAGTCAAATCTAAACGAAAAAAAGTTTGGGATGAAATATAATTAATAAGCAAAATAATGATTAGCGCAAGAATTAATTGTATGATATTTTGTTTTTTTTGATTTTTCATTACATATACTTTTTAAAAAGTTACCACTTTCTACTTTGTAAAATGGTTTTTGTAATTAAAAGGAAGAAAGCAATTACACTAACAAAATAAATAATATCACGACTATCAATCACCCCACGGCTCATTGATTTATAATGCTCATTAATGCCCAGATTGATAATGAGTGCTTCAAACGATTTAAAAAAGCTTAATTCGCTTATAAAGTCAAATCCAATATAGGCTATAAAACACAGCAACATTCCGATAATAAATGCAACAATTTGGTTGTCTGTAAATGAAGAGGACAAAATACCAATGGCTACATAAATGGCAGCTAAAAAAAACAGTCCGATATAAGACCCCCAAGTTCCACCTGTGTCTATGTTTCCTACCGGATTTCCCAATTGATAAACGGAATAAAAATAGATTAATGTGGGCAATAAAGAAAAAAGAACTAAAATCAGGGCGGCTAAATATTTTGCAAATATAATCTGAAAATCAGATAACGGACGGGTTAAAAGCAACTCAATAGTCCCTGAACGTTTTTCGTCGGCAAACATACGCATAGTAACGGCCGGAACTAAAAATAAAAATATCCACGGAGCAATAGCAAACAAGGAATCTAACGTAGCATATCCTCCATCGAGTATATTATTATTCCCTGGAAATACCCATATAAATAAACTGTTTACAACGAGAAAAACAATAATTACAATATATCCGGTTATAGAACTGAAAAAATTATTAACTTCTTTTTTTAAAAGTGTAAACATTATCTGAATATTTATTTGAACACAAATTTAGTTTTAAAATCTTTTATTCAAAATCATACGAATTAAATTTATCAATTGCTACTTTTGTAGTGCAACTCATAAATTCGGCTAAATGTTTTTTAAACGATATATTCTTTTTTTCATTATATATATTCTTGTTTTTTCGTGTTTGGCACAGAAATCGGATTATAAAAATTCCGGATTAGGGGTTGAAATAGACTATGGTTATGGTTTTGTTATGCCACACCATAAAATGATAGAATATTTTATTGAAGATCATATCCAAACGATGGATATAAGATTAAATAAAACAACTTATGGAGAGAAATACTGGAACCAGCTGTTTAGATATCCTCACTATGGAATCGGTTTTTATCGGTCAAATTTAGGAAATAATAAAGTTTATGGATATGCAAATGCCCTTTACTCATACGTAAAAGTTCCCTTATTGGGCCGTTGGGATAGGGCAAATTTAAACTGGCAAATAGGTTTTGGCGCTTCATACCTCACCCAATGTTTTGATATTGAAGATAACCCACAAAATTTAGCGATTGGCTCCCATGTAAATATTTATGTGGATTTAAGTTTACAATCACAAATTTTAATTACAGATAAGCTAAGTTTAAATAATAATTTAAGATTTACTCACTTCTCAAATGGCAAAGTTAAATCGCCCAACAGAGGATTAAATATAATTTCTGGTTCCATTGGATTATTATACTATTTTAATACCCCAACTAAAAAATACCAACCTGAATTACCAGAAATTGAAAACAAAAATGAATATTCGATTATTTATGCCGGAGGCATTAAAACAAAATCGAGATATGAGCCGGGCTCTTTTTATGCTTCATCATTAATGTTGGATTACTACCATAATTATTCGTTGAAAAGACGTTTGGGATTTGGAACCGATTTGTTTTATGATGAAACAAAAAAAGAATACTCCCACAAAAATCAAAAATCAAATAGGACAAATATTGATTTATATCAAGTGGGATTACATGTTGGCCACGAAATGGTAATGGGAAATTTGGCATTAACCATAAATCTGGGTGGATATGTTTATGCTCCTGTTGAAGAAGAAGCTCCCATATATAGCCGTATAGGATTACGTTATCGATTTGCTGAAAGATATATAGCTAATTTAACCTTAAAATCACATTGGGCTATTGCCAGTTATATTGAGTGGGGTGTTGGATATGTTTTTTAAATTTAATTTATACAATATTTATTATCAATATATTAAAATGAAAAAGATTGTTTTTATAATTCCGATTTTATTTTTATACTCATGTCAGGAATCTTTGTTTAACTCAGGAGAAATGATTACCGAGGAAATAAAAACCTCGCCATTTAAAAATATTGAAATCAATGATATTTTTGAGGTCTATTTTTATCAGGATACTATTGAAAAAATAATTGTTAAGGGAGGAAGCAACCTAATTTCTAATCTTACCTTTGATGTAAACCAGGAAAAAACTCTAACCATTGATAATTTAAATAATGCAAGATGGTCAAGAGATTATGAAAAAATTGAATTACATATTACCGTGGACACATTACAATTTTTAACCCTTAATGCTCCTGCTAA
>JASGMZ010000143.1 GCA_030156305.1 Bacteroidales bacterium
CAGTAAACTCCTGGCTGCCAATTCTTCGCAAGCCTTGTTCTTGACGTTTTTTATTACGCCACTAAAAAAACTGGTGTTTTCTAAGATGCACTAAATAGCAATTTATCCTGAAGCGAAACATAAACATTTCCGTTTTTAAGATAAATGGAAAGTTCATCAGCTTCATAATTCATCAATGCTTTAGATATGGAGTTTTTAAGATTGTGCATGAGTTCACTTTGCGTTTGAATGATATCCCGGAAGTCTCTTAACTGCTTCGCCTGTGCTTCAATAGTTACATTTGATTCATCAGCCAGGGTTTTTAAATTATGCTCACCCGCAATATTTTTATTTTGCAATGACTCTTTGTCACTTTGAAGGGAAGTTTTATCATTCTGTAGTGATGCTTTATCACTTTTAAGATTGTTTACCTGTAAGTTACAATCATATAGTTGACTATGTGTATTGACACTGTCTCTTTGAAGTTCGTAAACCCGGGCTTCCGAAGCTGCAAATTTCTTATTTGACACGCAGGATGTAAATAACAGGCTAATAATCAATGATAAGAATAAAAAATTAAGAAATGTTTTTTCATGATGTCTTTTTTAAAGGTTATGGTTACTTTGTAAAGTAAATTTGGTATAAAGAATGTACTATTTTCTCGAAGATTTCCATAAGACTACTCCACCAACTCCCATAACTGCAATACCAATTATTGGAGACCAGTTAAGGCGATGAGGTTTATTCCTGGTGATTTCAATTTTTCCTACATCAACTACTTTTTCTTTAGTGAAAATAGTAAATGTAGTAAATATGGTTAATGTTAAACCTATTAGAATGATGATGATCCCTGTTGTTTTCATTTCTGTGTTTTATAAATTTTAGTATTAATACGATCTTTCTAAAAAAGCTTTTTCCCCTGAATAAGCCTTAGTATTACTGCAATAATTGCAATTACAAGAAGAATGTGAATAATCCCACCGGCATTATAACCAATAAATCCAATGGCCCAGACAATTAAAAGGATTACTGCAATGATGTAAAGTAAATTTCCCATGATTTTTAGTATTTAAGATTAATATTAAAATTAGTTAATGCATTTTTATTTTAGTTGCATTAGAACCTATAACCTAAGGTAACTTGATACCAAACATTTTTGTAACGAGGGTCAGTAGATGTTCCATCTCCGTTATTATTCTGAATGTCCCATCCTGCTCTTGCACCTAATACAATCTGGTTTAAGTTAATATCAAAACCGCCCAGTAAACACAAAGTGTTTTTGCGGAGATTATCGTTTTCGAAGTCTTCCTCTTGTTGATCGGTAAAATCACCACTTGTAAATTCATCTTTTTGTTTTATCAGATAAGAATATTGTGGCCCGGCAACCACAGTAAACATTTCTGATGGTTTAAATGATATTAACAAGGGAAGATCAATAAAATTTGATGTTCGTGTAAATTCGTATTCCATCATTCCCAGGTAAGTACCTGAAGCCTTATATCCTTTTTGAGAGAAAAGAATTTCGGGATGAAAGCCTAAATACTTTCCAACGGGGATTGCAATAAAAGCACCGGCAACAAAACCAAGTTTTGAATCAGCATTAAAATCTTCACTCTGGGTATCATATACGTTTGAAAGATTTAATCCGGCTTTTATTCCGTAACTTAACGTACTTCGTGAATCAGATGCATTTTCTTGTGCATTACTTATGTTAGCTATAAGAATAACCGACATAATCATAAATATTATTTTATTCATTGTTTTAAGTATTGATATTTGTTATTAATATTATTATAGATACAAAGGTATTTCTCTTTATTCTTTAGAACGTTACACAACTTTGGAAATTTGTTACATTATTCACACATTTTATGAATAGTTATTATTCAAATGGACCTAATTGAAGATATTAGACCAGGACGCAATCCCTATACGAACTACGTTAATTTGCCTGTTATAAAATATATTATAGTAATCCTGTCCGTAATCATACTGAAGGAAAAAAGATATATCGTTAAGAAATGCTGGTTTAAAGGAAAACCTGTATTGCAAGATGAGCCTTTTACTGTCTATTGTCCTGGTATCGGCAAGGTTTCCAGCTATCCAGCCTATATGCAGTGATTGTTTTGATAAATTATTTTGGTTATTGTATGATTGCCGGTGTATTCTAAACAACTTCGATAAATTAATGTTGTTTTGTAAATCTAAATAATAATGAAAACGGCCATAAGTACCATCCATTTCATTATCCTGTAAATAATCCCAGGCCATATAAACTTTTATGTTATTGTATGAATAAGGTACAAAAGGATCTGGCCTCGATATATATACCCCGCCCTCAATCCAGTTGGTAGAAAAATTGCCTGTTCGTGTGTTGATCGTCGTACTGTCCGAATTGTAAAAGTATCCGTCCTGTCCGTTCGAATGGTGAAACCAGGTAAAATACATGAATAAATCTCTTTTCTTGTTTTTACTATCCACCAGGTGATAAAAGAAAGTTAGTTTAGGTATAAAAGAGGGTGTGCGTATAGGATAAGATTCTTCATTATACAATCGTATGATAATCCGGGTTGAAAGTTCTACTCCCCAACGGGCGTTTTTGTTGATGGCCAGCATAAAGTAAGGTGCCACATTTCCTTCGAACAATAAGGGCTCCAAATTTCCCAGGCCACTTCCCAATAAAATAGAACTAGGCTCACGAAACATACTAAACTTTGCTATTGACGAAACTGAACTATCTTTTACTAATTGTGAGTAAGCGAAAGAAACACTCAGTGCAAGGTATAAGGTAATAATTACGCGGTTAATTTTCATCATCCAATGGAATAAACGAATACAATTTTCTTTTGGCTACAAACAATCCGATACCAAAACCAATTACCAAACTAATTATGATTGATGTCCAATTCCAGTGGTTCATCTGAGACTGATTAAATGTTCTATTCACCCAATGTCCTCCTCCTAATAGAAGAAAGACTATCACAATAACTGCAATTGCAATTACATAGATTAATGCTTGGTTTTTAGCTGGTTTTCTTATTTTTTTATTCATTTTATTGCCTACCAATTATACTGAAGGCTATTTAAAATTATAATTATACAAAGCTAAGCTCATAAGAGCTTCTATTTGTTACATTACTTTGTAAATAAGTTACATCATTCACACATTTGGGGTATGATGTTTTGTTTTAATTGAATTTCTATAGAAAAAGATTAAAGGATTCTCTTTTTTTTGTAGTAATTTATATTAGATATTTTTGTGGGTATAAAAAAAACCAAACATATTGTGGTGGCTGGTTTTTGGATATCATTATTAAAACTTTTGTGAATTAATCGGCTACAGGGTAATCTTTATCAAAAAATTCAATGCCTATTTGTTTGGTAAAGTAAATCTAAAAGTACTCCCTTTACCTTTTTTGCTTTCCACCCATATAGTGCCGCCGTGTTTTTCGATAAAATCTTTACAATACAACAAACCTAATCCGGAACCGCTTTCGTTTGCAGTTCCTTTTGTTGTTTGAATATGAGAAACCTTAAACAGTTTATCAAGTATCTCTGGTTCTAATCCAATCCCGTTATCCGAAATAGAAACGATTACATTTACATCGGTTAGCTCAGCTGAAATATCAATACGACCACCATCGTTAGTAAATTTTATTGCATTTGAAATCAGGTTTCTCAACACTGTTTTTAGCATATTTGCATCTGCAAAAACAATTAATCTTTCCGGGGCCAAATAGTTAATTGTTATAGATTTTGTGTTGGCGAATTGTTTAAGTATTTCAATAATTTCAGCGCAAATTGTTCTAAAATTCAGTTCTTTCGGCTCGAAAAGAAATTTCCCCGATTGGGATTTTGCCCAAATTAGAATAGAATCCAACAAATTGTTAACTTTTTGAGCTGATTGATAAATAATATTTACCTGCGATTCTATTTTCTCAATCTCGTATGAATAAACATTTTTTGATAATAATTCTAAAAACCCTAACATAGAATGAAACGGGCTTTTTAAATCATGCGCAAGAACGGATATAAATAGATCTTTATCGATATTTAGTTTTTGGAGAATAGCTTCATTTTCTTTTAATTTATCCTGAGCTTGCTTGCGTTCTGTTATATCAATCATATTCAACAGGCAATGTTCTTTATTTTCAGAAACAATACCTGTAAGTTGAACATAAAAAGGATGGTTATGATTTTCTGACAGGCTAACCTCACAAGATTCTCTATGGAGGCTGCTCATTACCTTATCGAGAAAGTGATTGAAGATTGTTCTTGTTTCGTTGGATACAAAAAGGCCAAATCTTTTATTGATTAATAATGAGCGTTCTTTGCCCAGCATGGTTGCCCCTCTAAGGTTTAGCTCGATTATTTCACCCTTTTGAGAAAGTGTAAAATAGCCAACCGGAGCAAAATCATATAATTGAATATATTTTTCGGCAGTTTCCTGAGCGATGGCTCTTGTCTTCTCGAGTTCTTCACTTTGCATTTCAAGCTCTATCTGATGAACTTCAAGTTCATGCATGAGTTTCAGCGTTTCAGTTTCGGAAAGTTGTGAATCAGTAGCTGCCTGTCTTTTTTTGAGCAGTTCTTCTGCCTTTAGCCGAAGTTTCGCAGTTTCTGGTTTGTTATTTTTTTTCATCTGTTTATAATTTTGATTGTAGCGGTCAGATGCAGCTCGCCATGAGAAATCAATTGTCCGCCACAACATACTATTAGCTTCATTATAATCATGCGGGTATGTGTCAAATTTATTGTCATGGCTCGGTTCATTGTAATCAAAAATTAAAATAAATATACTTTCCGAAATAATAAATTGAATATGTGTTACATTATATTATATCATTGTTTGCTGGGCGTTTACTTTGAGAAAAGGAATATATACAAAAATGCATTAATTTATTTTTTAAATTTTGAAATATTAACTACAGATAAAAGACATTTTTGCTCTTCCATCGTTATTATACCTTCAATATAAGCATAACCCAATGAATTATTATCATAACCAAGCATCACTTCACACGATTCTTTTCTATTGCTTAAATAAACTTTATTTAAAAAATCATTAAATATTGATTTTGAATCTTCGTGAATAAATATTTTAAAATTGGTATCTATTAATGAGAATCGTTTTTCCTGAAGCATTTCAGCACCCGAAAAGTTCAGATCATGGATTACACCATCCTGATCCAGTGTGAAATAGCCCATTGGAGAAAAATCGTATAACATCGTATATTTTTTAAGGGCTTGTTCAGTAGTTTCGTAGGCCTGGCGTAATTCTTCGTTTTGCATTTCTAATTCTATCTGATGTACCTGTAATTCATGTACCAGCTTTTTAATATCAGCTTCAATAATTTTCTTGTCTGCTTTTTTTTGTTTTTCTTTTAACAGTTTTTCAGCTTTCTTACGTAGCATTTCAGCATTTGTAAAATCTAATTCTTCAGTATTCACGGCTTTCATGTATTTAGTTTATCATTCAATATTGTTTAGTTAACGTTTTTTGCCACCGCACATCCTTTGTTTCCTTAAAGGGACAACGCGCAAGTTCACCCTTTTAGAACCTTTTCTGATTCACAGGAAGAATTGGGGAATAGGCGAAGACGTTTTAAACTTCATTTTCTATCATTTTATATATTAGTATCAATCCTGTAGGTTTTTTAAAATGGTTTAGCAGGATATTTATAGACCATTCAATATCAACTATTTTATCTCCGGATGCCTTTACCTGCGTTTTATAATTGCAATTCTGCGATTCATGCAATATTTTATTCAAATCTTTAACAACCTTTTCCTGGTTTGATGCTGGAATAAATAGCTGAATAAAATTTTTATTCAGTGTTGATTTATGTGTTTTACCGAATAATTTTTCAGCTCGGGGATTAAACTCCAGTACTTTCATGTCGGTTGATAATCGAATGATAACATCTGAAGAGGTATTTAAGATCAATCGATGCATTTGATCGGTTTCCATTAATTCCCCTTCCAATTGTTTAATATTGGAATTGTCAATAAAAGTGATTACCAAACCATCTATTCTATCGTCAGAAGTGCGATAAGGCATAATGCGAACTGAAAACCATCGATTATCTTTTGTAGGAATTTGTTTTTGGATAAAAACAAGCGTTCGCAATACTTCATGTGCATCAGTCGCCAGGTCTGGATAAGATAGGTCGGATACCAAATCGGTAATGGGCCGCCCGATATCACTTTTTATTAGTTTAAAAATTTTGGTTACTTTATTGGTGTAACGACGAATATTTAACTCTTTATCAAGGAATAGTGTAGCAATATCGGTACTATTCAACAAATTTTTCATATCGTTATCTACCTGTAAATATTCATCAACCTTGGACTGTAGTTCAGCATTTACTGTTTGCAATTCTTCATTCAGGCTTTGCATTTCTTCTTTTGAAGTAGTAAGCTCTTCGTTAGAGGATTGCAGCTCTTCGTTGGTTGATTGCAATTCTTCATTGGTAGATTTTTGTTCTTCCTGAGCCGTTTGCATCTCTTCGATATAGCTCTGCATCTCTTCACGTGTACGTTGTAACTCTTCTTCCAGTTCTGCCTGCCTGATACTATGTACATTATCGTCTCCTTTATTGGTCTTTAATTTAATTTCGTCGGTTTTGGGCAAATCAAGAAAAACGATCATGATCATGCCTTTTAAAACATCAGGTTTGTCAATCCAATGAATTTTAACATTTACGTTTTGTGCACCTCCATTATTGCCTATTTTTACGTGATGTAAAATAACCGTTTCTTTTGTTTTTAAAGCTTTACGAAATGCAGCAGGAAATTCGTTGCGCAAACCTTCGCGCAGCATGGCAAAAATATTCATGTTAGCTTTACCAACCGATGGTTCCAGATATTTCCCCGTACGTCCGCTTATATATATGATGTCCCCTGATTCATTTACCAAAACACCCGGAGGTGAAAAATGCTGCAATAAAAGTTGATCAGCCAAAGATTGAATATTTGTATATGATTTGGGTGCCAGTTTATTTTCAATAGGGGTAGAAGAAGTTCTGGAAAATGAAGAAGGAAAATTTACTAACTCATGAACTTGTGCGGTAGGTGAATGTTTGAAAATTTTAAGTTTGGCATCAACTGTTGAAAACAGATGATTTTGAGTACCAAGTGTTTCAGCGTTTCCTAAAACTATAATTCCATTGGGATTGAGGCTATAAGAGAACAGTCCGAGAATTTTCTTCTGTAATTCAGAATCCATATATATAAGCATATTGCGGCACGAAATTATGTCCATTTTGGTAAAAGGAGCATCCATAATAATGTTATGTTTTGCAAAAACTACCATTTCCCTTATTTCAGTTTTAATACGATAGCCATCTTCTGTTTTAACAAAAAAACGGCTCAAACGTTCTGGTGATACATTGACCGAAATATTTTCGGCATAAACTCCTTTTCTTGCTGCATCTATAGCATCGATATCAAGATCGGTTGCAAATATCTGTAATGAAATATCATTTTGATGATTCTTCTTTTCAATCGCTTCCTTAAATACCATGGCTAATGAGTACACTTCTTCACCCGTTGAACATCCCGGCACCCATGCCCGCAAATTGGAACCTTCTTTCAGGTTTTTAAGCAAATCCGGAATCACTTTTTCTTTTAATTTTTCCCATAAGCCGGGATCACGGAAAAAACTGGTTACCCCAATTAAAAGTTCTTTAAAAAGAATATCCATTTCTTTAGGATTTTCCT
>JASGMZ010000144.1 GCA_030156305.1 Bacteroidales bacterium
TTTTCACAGAGTTTCTCAGAGTTTTATTTCACCTATTTTGGTTTAGTTTCTCTGTGTTACTCTGTGCATATACTCTGTGTTTCTCTGTGTTTAAAAAAACTTGCTAATTTTAGGTACATAACGATATGTATTAAGGTCATTCTTGTCAAAATTAGGGTCAGGAGTTCTGAAATTATATATAAGTGTTTAAATATCGAATATCGAATATCAAATATCGAATGAAAAAGTTAACACAACAAAACAGTACAGGTTACAAAAGAAAGATAACTTTAACATTTTTTATTTGATATTCGATATTTATCATTTAATTATATTGGCTCTATTAAAACAAAAATACCTGGAATACTCAGCATTGGAATCATAATGTAGTGAACTCTTTTTCATATATTTGAGAATAACAAATTTTTTTAACACCAACTTTATTAAATAGATCCAAGATTTTTTGATTTATTAAATTATATAACCGTTTAATTTTTTATTTTTGAGTAAATATCAACTCAAAAAATTATGTAATTATGAGAAAAAATATTGTTGCAGGAAATTGGAAAATGAATAAAACCTTCCCTGAAGGGGTTGAGTTAATTCAACAAATTGTTAATCAGGCGGATGTAGTTAAAAATGTTGAATTGATTATTGCACCGCCATTTATCCTTACCGCTGAAGCATCTAAGATAATAAAAGATTCGGCCGTGAAACTGGGAGCTCAAAACTGTTCAAATTATAAAGAAGGAGCTTATACCGGAGAAATATCTGCTTCAATGCTTAAATCCGTAGGAACCGAATATGTTATTTTAGGGCATTCTGAACGGCGTAAATATTTCAAAGAAACGAATGAAATAATTAATGAAAAGATTAAACTTAATTTAGAAATTGGCCTTAAGCCTATTGTTTGTTGTGGCGAAGTACTTGCAGAAAGAGAAAAGGAAGAACATTTTCAGGTAGTAAATAAGCAAATAAAAGAAATGTTTGAGGGAATGAATGCCGAAAACATGAAAAACATAATTATTGCTTATGAACCGGTTTGGGCAATTGGTACAGGCAAAACAGCTACACCCGAACAAGCGCAGCAGATGCATCTTTTTATTCGGGAGAAAATAAAAAACTCATACGGTTCACAAATAGCCAATGATATATCAATTTTGTATGGTGGAAGTTGTAAACCATCGAATGCAAAAGAACTGTTTGCCAACCCCGATGTTGACGGAGGTTTAATTGGTGGCGCCTCCCTTAAAGCCAGTGACTTTATTGAAATTGCCAAATCTTTTTAAATAAAATAATGGATTATATTGAATTAAATTGTCAGGTTGAGGCCGAAAACCCTAAAATAGTTATTGAAATACTTATTGCCGAATTAAACGAAATTGGTTACGAGAGTTATGATGAGGAAGAAGAGGGATTAAAAGCGTATATCTTAGAAAAGTTTTTTGATTTTGATGCTGTTAAAAAATTGCAAGTTAATACTTTACCTAACTGTACCATTGATTACTCATGGAAAGTGATTGAAACACAAAACTGGAATCAGGTTTGGGAAAAAAGTCTTAATCCAATTATCATAGATAATCAGTGTGTTATACGCGCTCCTTTTCATAAAGGGACTCCAAAATTAAAATATGAAATGATTATTGAACCTAAAATGTCGTTTGGAACCGGACATCATGAAACTACTTTTTTGATGTTAAAAACCATGCTTGAGCTTGATTTTAAAAATCAAACGGTGTTAGATATGGGATGCGGAACAGGTGTTCTTGCCATTTTTGCAAAATTAAAAGGAGCAAAAGGCGTAACGGCAATTGATGTGGATGAATGGGCTTATACCAATACACTTGAAAATATTGAAAAAAATAATTGCCACGATATTAATGTTTTACAAGGAGATGCCTCTTTGCTTGTAGGCCAAAAATTTGATATTATCCTTGCAAATATAAACCGAAATATATTAATGGATGATATACCTAAGTATGCCCGGGTATTAAAAAAGGAAGGAATCTTATTATTAAGTGGATTATACGACCGTGATTTATCCATGATTAAAGAGGAAGCTGAAAGTCATCAGCTGAAATATAAATCGCACAAAGAAAAACACAACTGGGTAGCTGCATTATTTTACAAACTTTAATTAAAACCTGAGTGTAATGAAAAAGATATCGATCAAAATAATACTCATTCTAATTCTTTTTTTTACTACATTTTCTTTTTTATCAGCACAGGATTTAAAAGAATTTAGTACTGATACCGCACAATTTATTGAACAATTCGAAGAGTTTGTCAAACGAAATATTTCCGAACACGAAGAGGATAGGCTGGATGTATTTATTGATCGATGGAATACAGGTTATTTTACTAACGAAATTAAAACCCGCTTTATTGATGTGTGTAATTTAATGCTTCAAAATAAAGCTCGCCGGAATCCTCATTTTACAAAATATTTTGATCTGGTAATGATTTTTCATCAATCGGAAGAAGATTTTAAAAACTATGCCGATTGGGAAAAGGGAATATATTATCTTTTTGAAAATGAAAAAAATCCGCTCCGCTTAGTTAATGCTTATTTTGATAATACCAAATCGCTCATTGAACAAAATTGTATATATGGAACTTATGCAACAAGCTGGTTTGTTACGAATAAAAACTATAGCATCGAAACCGGACAAAGTTTACAATTTGTTTTTGGCCAAACAGCTCTTTATTGTAAAATAAAAAAGGATAGCATTTCTATTGAGAATACCCATGGTGTTTATTTCCCTGTTAAAAACGAATGGAAGGGGAAGGAAGGTATTGTAACTTGGAAAAGGGCTGGATATACTGAGGATGAAGTTTATGCCAAACTGGATAATTATACTGTGGATCTTACAAAGTCGGGATATAAAGCTGATTCTGCAATGTTTGTTAATAAACTTTATTTCGATGAACCCATATTAGGGCAATTAACGGATCAGGTAATTCATATAACTAATCCCGAAAGAACGGTTTATCCGGAATTTTATTCCTATCAAAAAAGGTTTAAGATAGATGATATTTTTCCTGATATTGATTATGAAGGAGGTTTTACAATGAAAGGCGCAAACTTATTAGGTTCTGGCGACAGCGAGAATGAAGCCTTTTTAAAGATTAAAAAAGAAGAAAAAACAATATTAAAGGCTTTTGCCGAAACTTTTATGTTTCGTAAAAACAGGGTTATTTCAAATGATGCACAGGTTACGATTAATTTCGATAACGATTCGATTTATCATCCGGGAATTATGTTTTCTTTTCTTGCAAACGAAAAGGAATTATCCTTATCTCCATCCGACCGAATGGTTTCTAAAAGTCCCTATTATGACTCTTACCATGAAATGTCAATGAGCTTTGAACGCTTACGGTGGAATATTGATGATGATAAAATTTATCTGACTAAAAAACGAGGAGGGGATATTGGAAATGCAACATTCACATCATCAAACTTTTACAATCTAATCGAATTTGAACGAATTATGCTGAGAGATGATTTTCATCCGTTATTAGCCATTAAACGATATGCCGAAAAAATAAAATCACAAACATTTACGGGAACTAATTTAGCTCATTATTTAAGTTATGATGTATATCAAATTAAGCAAATGTTGATGTTTTTAAGTGTTGATGGATTTTTATTTTACGATACGGATAATGATATAGCCACAATTAATACTAAACTTTACGAATTTGTTGATGCCAGGTTTGGACGAATTGATTATGATGTAATGAAATTCAATTCAAGTACGAGTGGGTTAGAACACAATGGGATAATTGACTTATCAACCAAAGATTTAATAATAAATGGTGTCCCCAGGATTTTTCTTTCCGATTCGCAAAATGTGGCTATATATCCACATAACAGACAAATTGTTATGAAAAAAAACAGGGATTTTAGCTTTGGCGGAGTAGTTGATGCCGGTTTGTTTACTTTTTTTGGCAATGATTTTTATTTTGAATATGATACTTTTAAAATTAATTTGAATAATATCGATTCTTTAAGAATACAGGTAAAAACAGAAGAATACGATTTATACAATAAAGCCATTCTGGCAAGTGTTAAAAATACCATAGAGAATGTTACAGGGAACCTGCTCATCGACCACCCGCAAAACAAATCGGGATTAAAGAACTTTCCTGAATACCCTGTTTTTAATAGCCATGAAAATTCATTTATTTATTATGATGATTATTCCATTCAAAAAGGAGTTTACAAAAGAGATAACTTTTATTTTCAGTTAGAACCCTTTACTATTGATAGTTTAGATAATTTCACCACCAAAGGATTGCATTTTGATGGAAGGTTTTATTCTGCCAATATCTTTCCACCTTTTGATGATGCTGTATATATGCGTCCTGATTATTCATTGGGTTTTTTAAGAAAAACACCACCAGATGGATTTCCTCTTTACGAGGGAAAAGGAAAATATTTTAATATTATTGATTTAAGTAACCGGGGGCTAAGAGGCTCTGGCACGCTGGAATATCTTACCTCAACGGTAAAAACCGATAGTATTATTTTTTATCCGGATTCTACAAAAATTCATGCACGTGATTTTACCATTTCTCAGCGTACTTCGGGAATTGAATATCCTAATCTTGAATCAAATGAAATTGATATTAAATGGTATCCCTATCAAGATGTTATGTATGCTGATCAAACCAATAAACCCTTTCAGATGTATAATCCTGAAACAAATTTTTCAGGGTCATTAACATTAAAGCCTATTGGACTGGTTGGACGTGGAACAATGAACCTCGAAAAAGCAACGTTAAAATCCAAACAATTTAACTTTGATGCAAATGCTTTTAACTCGGATACTACAAGTTTTAACTTAAAATCAATCGATAAAAATGATTTTAATTTTATTACGGAGAATTTAAATGGAGAAGTAAATTTTACTACTCAATCGGGCGATTTTTATTCTAATGAATCATTTACAATTGCTCAATTCCCCAAAAATTTATATGTCAGCTATCTTGATCAATTTAACTGGGATATGGTTAACGATGAGATCGCTATAGAATCGAGCCCTCAGGTCGATTCTTTGGCTTCGGATGAAATTAAAAAACTGGCAGAACTAAAAGATGATCATTTACCCGGCGCTTTATATATGTCGATACATCGCAGCCAGGATTCTTTACGTTTTGCCTCTGCAAAAGCAATTTATCGGTTAAAAGATAGTACTATAAATGCTACAGAAGTTGATTATATTAAAGTGGCCGATGCACATATTTATCCCCGTGAAGGAGATGTTACCATTGGACATCAGGCAAAAATGAAAACCTTATTCGATGCCGAGATTATGGCCAATACAACATCTAAATATCATAAAATTTATAAAGCAAAAATAGATATTAAAGCCAGAAATAATTATACCGGATCAGGTGATTACAACTATATTGATGAGAATAAAGAAACACAGATTATTCATTTTACAAATATTTTTGTAGATACTTCTAAACAAACCAGAGCTACCGGAAGAATAGATGAAAAAGAAAATTTCACCCTTAGTCCTGTTTATCATTACAATGGAGATGTTGAACTTCGGGCAGCCCAACAATTTCTGACATTTAAAGGAGGCGTTAAAATTGAACATGATTGCCCGCTTATTCCAAAAGAACTAGCTTATTTCGAATCAGAAATTAATCCAGACAGTATTTATATTCCGGTTCCTGAAGGATTAAATAGCACTACCGGAAGAGGTTTATATTCATCTCCTTTTATTACAAAAGATTCGTCGCATATTTATACTACCTTTTTATCGCAACGGCGTGATCCTAACGATGAACCCATTGTTTCAGCATTTGGATATTTGCATTATAACAAAAATGCCAATAAATATATTATTACCGATCGGTCAAAATTCTTAAATCCGGACACTACAGGAAGCCTGATTGATTTACAAAGAAGTTTTTGCTTGTATCATGGAGAAGGTTTAATTAATTTAGGAATTGACCTTGGACAGATAAAATTTAATCCTGCAGGTTCATTTAGCCATAAATTAGAAGATAATGAGATTAAGTTGGAGCTGGTATTCCCCATTGATTTCTTCTTCTCTGATGCCGCTTTAGATTCCTTGCTGCAAGATATTAATGCGCAGGAAAATCTTGATGAGATGAGTATAACCTCTACATTTTTTGAAAAGTTTTTAACGGAAATTGTTGGTGCTCATGATTATAACGAATTTAACAATCAGATCACTCTTTATGCCAACGAGGCAAAAATCCCAAAATCTACTCAGCATACTCTGCTTTTGGGTAATTTAAAATTGAATTGGTATACCGAGTTAGGTTCTTATCTTAATTATGGTAAAATTGGTATAGCAACGATTAACAATAAACCGGTAAATAAATATGTTGAGGGTTATTTTCAGTTGTTAAAACGCCGAAGTGGTGATATAATGAAATTTTATTTTAAACTTCCCAATAACCATTATTACTATTTTTCTTATACGCGGGGGGTAATGCAAACATTGTCTAATAATGATAAATTTTTAGATGCTATAAAGGAAATTAAAAGACGTAAACGAAAGTTAAGAACAAAACGCGGGGAAACTCCTTACCGTTATATTGTGGCAACCGATCAAAATTTAGCTCAGTTTTTACGAAATATGAGGCTCTTTGAAGAAGCACAAGCTGCCGAAGAAGAAAGGCTAAAACAAGAACTTCCGGAGAAAGAAAATGAGCAAAATCAAGAAGAGGAATCCATTGAACAAAACGAAAGTGATGAGCAAAATAAGTCAGGAGAAACAAAAAACGACGAGATTGAGCAAAAAAATGTAGAGGCTGTAACTTCTGAAAATGAAAATGGGTAATATGCACAATTTACCACCCGCTAACGCCGACCTGACTGCCGTCAGGCAGGCATGTTGTCGGTGCGGCAAGCCATGAAAAAAAACAGAACTCGTGCGGATTTGCAATCCCGTCGAACAAAGAATTTTATAAAGTTTAATAACAAACAATACCCACAGAATGATGAAAAATTACAAATTTATCGAAAAGCACAAGCGGAATTGCAAATTCCGCTTAGCAGGGAAAGACTTTTAATCCGTTTAAATAGATAAATATGAGAAGATATATAATTTTAACCTTAATTATACTTTTACTTGCTTTAATAGCTAAGGATTTTTATAATAAAAAGAAATTATATTCTAAAAATTTACAAAAGATAGAAGAATTGGAAAAAGAAAGAGATGTTTTTTATTCTATCTTTAGTAGATACTTTAAACAACATCAGAAATATCCATTGGATATTGTTGATGATCTAATAAATGAAGAAGAAAGTGAAGACTTAAGAAAACAGTTTAATATGTTTTTTAAGGATCCCTTTACTAACAGTGAATTGTATCATTATATACCCTTTAAAAATGACTCTGGTTTGATCGTTGGATATTGTTTGTTAAGCGCAGGGGCAGATAAAAAAATAAATAATGAACAGACTGAGCCTCAATTTTTAAGAGATATTAATAAAATAAAGTTATATAAATCAAAATCATTCAATTATTTTGATTTTTACTTTGGAAAAAAAGATTTGCTTGTTAGTGCAATTTACAATAAGGAATAAAAGTAAATTATACAATCCCCTCGCTAAGCGGAAATCCTGCCTGTCCACCTATCGGCGGATAAATTCGGCAGACAGGTGTATTTCCGCTTTTTTACATTGCAAAATTTGTAATTCGGC
>JASGMZ010000145.1 GCA_030156305.1 Bacteroidales bacterium
AAGGTATAGTTTTATTTCTTGAATAACATCCAATGGCCACTATGTAAGAATAAAACGATTTCGTGGTGATTATAACTTTATGAAATTTTTAAGAAGTCTATAATTGACGGATTTTTTAATAATTTTTGTTTCATTTCAGGTTTTAACTTTATCTTTTCATTTCCTGCAACTAATGATTCCAAAGGTATCCCTAAATATCTATGAAGCAAGGTTATCATTTTTAGACTTAACGGACGTTTCCCACGTAAAACTTCGGATACTCTTGTTTTCCCACCAAATAACGGAGCTATATCTGCTTGCTTTAAATTCATTTGTTCCATTCTAAATTTTATTGCTTCAATAGGATTTGGAGCTCCTATCGAAAAATGCTCTTTTTCGTATATTTCAACTAACAAGGATAAAAGCTCTAATTCCTCACCTTCTAATGAGTCTGGTTCAATGGCATTCTCAGAGCTATGAATTATCTCATTAATTCTTTTTATAGCTTCGTTATATTCTTGTTCTGTTTTTAAAATTTTAGTTTTCATAGCCTATCTTTTTTACATCTATTTTATCATATTCTTCATGAGTGCCGAACCACACTACAAAGATAATCTTCAATTTATACTCAATATCTACTATTAATCGATAGTCGTTTCCTTTTATGTTAAAAACAACTCTTTTAGCAGTTATAATACTCGCACTTCTGTATTTTGATTTTAGCTCTTGAGCATTGCTCCAATCAGAATATCTAACTTCATAAATCCATGCTTTTACCGATTCTTCAGCCTGTTTATACCGGCTTAGATTACAAAGTTTTTTTAAAGTACTTTCCTTTACTATTCTCATTTACTACAAAAATACTAAAAAGTTACCAAATATGGTAACTTTTTAGTAAATATATTTTATCCCTTAAAAAACAAAAGATGGCCACTTGAGCTGAATATTAAGAAAGTCAGAAACATCAGGTTTCTAACTTTTTTAATGATAGGTTTCATAACTTTTATCTATTTTTGCAGAAAGGAATAACCCATGATGAAACCGGTAATTTTAACCATTCTCCTATCGTTACTTTTTCTTTCTTGTACTGAAAAAAAAACAATTAAACACCCTAATGTTTTTCGCTACAACGAATCGAAAGGAATAGCTACGCTCGATCCGGCTTTTGCTAAAAGTCAGGTGCTCATTTGGCCTGTTAATCAGCTTTTCAACGGACTGGTTCAAATGGACAATCAACTTTCGATAAAACCATGCATTGCCAAATCATGGGAAATAGCTGAAAACGGAAAACGCTATACTTTTTATTTAAGAAATGATGTTTGGTTTCATCATTCCAACCTTTTTCCCGATGGAAAAAGAAGAGTCGTTACTGCAAATGATTTTGAGTATAGCCTTAATCGTATTATTGACCCTAAGACCGGTTCGCCCGGAGCATGGATATTTAACCAGGTAGCAGAAAACGGCATTACTGCCCTAAATGATACCACGCTACAAATCAAACTTAAAAATCCTTTTCCTGCTTTTTTAGGGCTGCTCACGATGCCCTATTGTTCTGTTGTCCCTAAAGAAGCCATAGATTATTACAAACAGGATTTCAGAAATCATCCGGTAGGTACCGGACCCTTTCAGATTAAGTTCTGGAAAGAAGGTGAAAAACTCATCCTCACCAAAAATCCCAACTACTTTGAAAAAGATGAAAAAGGCAATCCGTTGCCTTATCTCGATGCTATATCCATAACTTTTATTAACGATAAACAATCGGAATTTCTGGAATTTTTAAAAGGCAATATCGATTTTATTTCAGGGCTAAGCCCGGCAAATAAAGATGAATTGATAACCCGAAACGGGCGATTAAATCCTAAATATAAAGGCCAAATTAAAATGATTTCTCAACCCTACCTAAACACTGAATATCTGGGATTTTTGCTCGATACATCCAAAATATCCAATAAAAATTCACCGGTAATAAATAAGAAAATCCGACAAGCCATAAATTACGGATTCGACCGTGAAAAAATGATGAAATACCTGCGTAATAACATTGGGATACCCGCTACCAATGGATTTATCCCTAAAGGAATGCCTTCATTTTCGGATGAAGTTAAAGGGTATGAATATAAGCCGGGAAAAACAAGAGCGTTATTAAAAGAGGCCGGTTACCCAAACGGAGAAGGGTTAGCTCCGATTAACCTCACTACTACGAGTGATTATCTCGATTTATGTGAATACATACAGCAAGAACTCTCGCAATTTGGTATTGAAATAAATATAGATGTTAGCACAGGTGCTACATTCAGAGAAATGGTAGCCTATTCGAAGCTTGAATTTTTCCGTGGTTCCTGGATTGCCGACTATCCGGATGCAGAAAATTATATGGCATTGTTTTATAGCAAAAATTTTAGTCCAACAGGCCCAAATTATACGCATTATGCAAACCAATCATTTGATGATCTTTACCAAAAAGCAATGAATCAAACCGTTGATTCTATTCGATATAGATTGTACCGACAAATGGACCGGATAATTATTAATGATGCTGTGGTTGTACCCTTGTATTACGACGAGGTAGTACGTTTTGTACATCATAATATAAATGGATTCGAAAGCAATCCGATGAATTTATTAAATTTAAAATATGTATCTAAAAACAATTAAAAACTATGATTATTGTTGCCGATAGCGGATCGACCAAAACAAACTGGTCAATTATGAATATGGGAAGCGTAATCTATTCCTTCAGAACCAATGGATTAAATCCTTATTTTATGAACAGTGCAACAATCACTCAAGAAATAATGCACAATTTCCCCGATAAAATAAATAAAGAAAAAATTCAAAACATATACTTTTATGGTGCGGGATGTTCTTCACCACAAACGAAACATATTATTTTTGAAGGATGCAATAATGTTTTTCCCGGGGCACAAATAACCATAGAAAGTGATTTGCTCGGAGCTGCCAGGGCTATTTTCTTTAACCAAAAAGGGATTATCACCATTATGGGTACCGGCTCAAATACAGGAATTTACAATGGGGAAATAATTACACATCAAATTAATTCGCTTGGGTTTGCTTTGGGCGATGAAGGAAGCGGTGCTCATTTAGGGAAATTGCTTATAATTGATTATCTGCATAACAATTTACCCAAAGATTTAATAAAAAAATTTGAGAAGAATCATACCTTAAGTAGTGATGATATTATCTATTCGATTTACAAAAAACCATCGCCAGGCAAATTTTTAGCTTCGTTTACTCCCTTTATTATCGAAAATAAAAATCATCCGTATGTAAAAAAATTAATTCAGCAATCCATACAAGAACTTTTCGAAAAGTATATTTGTCAATATCCTGATTATCAAAACTATTTGTTAGGATTTATAGGATCTGTTGCTCATTCCCTAAAATCAGAACTGGAGGATACCGCTCAAATGTACAGGATTAACATTACAAAAATTGTAAAAGACCCAATGAAAAAGTTAGTAGAATATCATATTGAAACTGAAGATAAAAATTTAAAATAAAAGTATTTTGATAACAATTTTTAATCTTCTATCTTTAAGTAAACAATATAAAAAAATAAAACCCGAGTTTATTTTATGAGAACCTGTATTATTATTGATGATGAGAAGAACGCAAGAGAAGCCTTAGAAAAAATTATTCAACGCTATTTTAATTTTCAGCTGCAAATTGTTTTTATGGCCGATTCGGTTAAAGAAGGTGTTTTTGCCATTAATAAATACAGGCCCGATATTGTTTTCCTTGATATTGAAATGCCTGAAGAGAATGGGTTTAAGCTGTTCGATTATTTCGATATTTACAACTTCGAGGTAATTTTTACCACTGCCTATAAGCAATATGCCATAGATGCAATAAAATTTGCTGCACTGGATTATTTACTTAAACCCATTAATTATATCGATTTACGTGAAGTACTAACCCGGCTGGAAAAAAAACATAAAAAATCTTCGAATACTGAACAAATAGAAGCCTTCTTAAGTACATTAAATAGTGACAATGGAAATTTCAATAAAATTGCTCTTCCCACATTGGATGGTTTTCAATTAGAAAAAGTAAATAATATAGTGTATTGCCAGGCCGAAGAGAGTTATACCAAAATTTTCACCAATCGTAACGAAGCCATTTTAGTAGCACGCAACTTAAAAAGTATTGAAGAAATGCTGCCCGAAGAGCTATTCTTCCGTATTCATAAATCTTACCTGGTAAATATGAACTATATTAAATCGTATAGCAAAACCGACGGGTATAAAATAACACTTGATAATGGTATTGAGCTGGATGTGGCTACACGCCGAAACGAAGAATTCTTAAAAGCATTAACTAAAGATAAGCGACTGAAAAAAGAATGAGAAAAATAATCCTGATTAGTATTTTTAGTACGCTCTTATTTATCCAAAATACAGTAGGACAACATTTTTATACCCGTAATTACACTATCAATGATGGGTTACCAGACCATACGATTAATACGATATACAAAGATAGCAAAGGCTTTTTATGGATAGGCACCAATGCAGGAGCTGCAAAATTCGATGGCAATATTTTTGATATTAAATCAACCCTTGATGGACTTGCCGGAAATCAAGTTATCGCAATTACCGAAGATAATAACGGGAATTTATGGTTTGGATGCAACAATGGTGGAATTTCGAGTTATAACGGAGCTGAGATTCATTCTTTTACTAAAAATGATGGGCTTATTAGCAATAAAATTACAACGCTAAAATATTTTGAGAAATTTAATTTACTTTGTATTGGAACCGAAAATGGATTATCCGTATATAATGGAAAAGAATTTTTTTCTTTCCCCAAAAACTCAATTATTCCAAATCAACGATTTTATATTACCTCATTTTTAGCCACCAACCAATCTATTTATGTCTTTACCGATAACAAAGGTGTTTATGAACTAA
Source organism: Bacteroidales bacterium (assembly GCA_030156305.1). GTDB lineage: Bacteria > Bacteroidota > Bacteroidia > Bacteroidales > UBA12077 > UBA12077. The sequence goes on from JASGMZ010000145.1 coordinate 4,911, forward strand.
ACATGAACCATAATGAACTTAACCATTTACCGGCTACTCATCCATTATTTTATAGCTCGGTTTCTGCCGCGCATATCACTAAAAAGAAAGACACATTAATTGGAATAAACCATGTTGGATTTAAGAGTGTGGGAAAAGAAAATGTTTTTATCAATGACACTTTAGGGTATATCGCTGATTTTGTTGATGATGATTATAATAATATTTGGATTGCAGTAAATAATCAATTCAAAAATACGGGAGGGTTATATCAGTATAAAAACCATAAGCTAACTTATTACAATAAATGTTTAAATATTAAAACCCAAAATATATCAGCTTTAGCTTATGATAAAAAAGAAAGAATATTATGGATAGGTACAGAAAATAATGGTTTATACATGTACCCTAAAAATAATTTTCTTTACTACCAACCTAAAGATTTTGAAATTAATAATTTCCCTGTAAATAATTTACTCATTGATAATAACAATCATGTATGGTTGTCAACATCACATAATGTGGTAGAGATTTTCCCGGATGAAACCTATAAAACATATCCGTTTTCTTTATTTGAAAAAGAATTTCATCATTTTACTAAAAATCAGATAAAAATAAAATATTATTACCTGAAAGATCCAACCGGATCGTACGAAAAATACGAACGTTTGATAATAAAAGGCAAGTATCCTTATCCTAATCCTTACTTAGCTTATGAAAAGGGCCAAGAAATAATTATTCCTGCAACCAGCTTATACAAACCGCTGAAATACGATGTATTAGTAAACAAAAAACTAAACAAGCTTAATACCATAAGAAAAGATCAAAACGGTAATATTTGGATAGGCAGTAATGTCGGTTTATTTAAAATTTCAAAGAATAAACAAACGGTAAAATACTACGATCTTGAGGCCATTGACATATCAAATTTTATATTTGGCCCGGACAATGAATTAATTGTGACAAGCTGGAATGATGTTTTTGTTTATCCCCATATTGAAAAAAACTTAAAAAGAAAAGTATATAATTATTTTGATGGTGTAGCACCCGTAAACATTAAACGAATCAAAATACATAATGATAAAATATGGTTAATTAGTAGAGATAATGGGATTTTTCTTTACAACAAAGGAAATTTCCAATCGTTATACAATTCATCGCAAGAAATAAACACCTTTAATGATGTATGTTTTGATAAAAAAGGTAATATTATTATAGGAGGTGAAAATGGAATAATATATATCGCAACTTTAAAAAACGATTCTATTTTTACTCAATTTCATATTAGTAAAAAAAACGATTTACTGGGAACAAGTATTAGATGGCTAAATTGTACAAAAGAAGGTTATTTAATTGCCGGGACAAACTCAGGAATTAACATTCTTAATTTAAATCCACTTTATCAAAAAGGAGAAATATCGCTTAAAAAAATTGAGCATATCCATGGATTTAAAGATTATTCAGGAGAAATATCGCTTATTCATGAAGGCAATATTTGGATTGGCACCCACAATTACCTAATAAAAGGTGCCATACAGGATCTTTTAAAATCTGCGGGTGGTGATTTTGATTTTTATTTAAAGTCAATACAAGTAAATAACAACCCTTTAAACAAGGTAAATGATTCTATTATTAATTATCAAACGTTAACTCACAAACAAGAGTTGGTTTTTCCATCGTATAAGAATTCAATTGCTTTCGACTATGATATTATACGATTTATGGATTATGATAACATTAAGTTTAGTTATATATTAGAAGGGCTTTCCAAAGAATGGTCAGAAATTACCAAAGAACGCCGTGCAACCTTTCAGAATTTAAGCCCTGGAAATTACCGTTTTAGAGTAAAAGCTATTAATACAACTAATTTTAATAGTACAAAGGAGTTGTCTGTAAATTTTAACATTAAACCTCCATTTTGGGCAAATTGGTGGTTTTACGTTCCTGCTACAATTTTTATGATATTCCTCATTTGGTTAATCATCTTTTTAAGAACAAAACAGATAAAAAAACGCGAAAGAAATTTAGCCGAGATTTCAGAAAGAATGGCCGAATTTGAGATGAAAGCTTTACGGGCACAAATGAACCCTCATTTTATTTTTAATGCTATTAATTCTATTCAGAATTATATGCTTGATAACGATATTGATGCAGCACTGGGTTATTTGTCTGATTTTGCTAAATTAATTCGAATTACCCTCGATAATGTTGTCAAGAAAAAAGTTTTGCTCGAAGAAGAGTTAAACTATTTAAAATTATATTTAAACTTAGAAAAAATGAGATTCGATAAACATTTCGATACAGAAATTATTCTTCCGAAAGAATTCGAACAACGTAAAATTGAAATTCCGCCTATGGTAATCCAACCGTTTGTAGAAAATGCCATTAAACATGGTTTTGTTTATAAAAAAGAGGATGCTAAATTAAAACTTGAATTTAAAATCATTAATGATAATATACTACACTGTATTATAGAAGATAATGGCATTGGCCGACAGAAATCAAGAGAGCTAAACCGAAACAATCATAAATCTCACCAGTCCAGAGGGACTTTTATTACGTATGAACGATTAATGTTATTAAATAAATCGCAACCACGCAAAGGATATAATATAAATACCACAGACTTATATGATGATTATAATCTGCCTTGTGGCACAAGAGTTGAAATTACAATCCCTATATAGTGCATCTTAGAAAACACCAGTTTTTTTAGTGGCGTAATAAAAAACGTCAAGAACAAGGCTTGCGAAGAATTGGCAGCCATGAGTTTACTGACGTAA
>JASGMZ010000146.1 GCA_030156305.1 Bacteroidales bacterium
CTGATAAGAAAAGCTGCAGAATTAGCCGAAGACGAAGGATTTAAAAAATATCTGACGCTTAGAGCAGAAGCCCTGGAAACAGATGATTATTACAAAAGTGATGTAGCCTGGATGGAAATGAAAAATAATGATATTGACTTTATTGTAGGGCCCATTGAAAATTACGAAGATGCATTGTATGGCTACAAAGCAGCTCACGAATCATTTATCCTTATTAAAGACCAGGAATGGAGTAAAAAACTGGATAAATTTGCTGCATTCTTACCTCAGTTTCAGAAAGATTTACCTGTACCACAAGAATACAAAAACGAAACACCAGGAAGCGATTCCGACCTTGGCGCTTACGATGCGGTTTACTATGCAGGCGATTGTAATGCCGGCAGTAAAACCATTGCTATTAATTTACCGAACGATGAACAAGTACGATTAGACAAGGGAAGCAGAAAGTTGCAGCTTAAAAACTCCATGAAAGCTAAATTTGATAAAATCCTTGTACCCATAGCAAATATTGTTATCCATCCCGAACAGAGAAAACATGTTAAATTTGATGCTTTCTTTGAAAACACCATGTTTCACGAAGTAGGCCATGGCTTAGGGCTTGGGAATACTATTGACGGAAAACAAACAGTCCGTGAAGCTTTAAAAGAGTATTACACTTCTATTGAAGAAGGAAAGGCTGATATTTTAGGCCTGTTTATTGTGGATAAGTTATATGAAATGGGCGAACTAAACAGCGGCGAAGTAATGGATAACTACGTTACCTTTATGGCCGGTATTTTCCGTTCGGCACGATTTGGAATCGCCAGCTCACACGGTAAAGCCAATATGATGCGTTTTTATTATTTCCAGGAAAAAGGAGCATTTACGAAAGACCCTGAAACCGGAACGTATAAAGTAAATTTTGAAAAAATGAAAGCTGCCATGAACGAGCTTACTAAAAAAATTCTTATCATTCAGGGTGACGGAGACTTTGAACAGGCAAAAGCGTGGGTAGAAGCCGATGGTAAAATTAAAGAAGATTTACAAAAAGATTTGGACAAGATTAATGAAGCCGGCATACCCAGAGATATTGTTTTTAAACAGGGTAAAGAAATGCTGGGATTATAAAAAAACGAATAAGACTTTATCAAAAAGGTTCAATTTTATCGATTGAACCTTTTTTTATTTCACTTCAAATAATTACTATTGTATAAATACATACATCGCAGCGTTGAAAGTGTTTAGGACATATATTGTATTTTTCTTTATTTTTTATTTGCCTTTACATTCCTTTGGGCAAAGCAACCGCATTATAAACCCTTCGAAAGATACTACACTAAAATTAATAATAAAAGATACTATTTTAACAAAACAAAAAATACAATCCGATCAGTTTTATGATACCCTAAAATTAAAAGCATCTAAAAACAGAATCACTAAAGCTGCATTAGATTTATTACTTGTTCAGGAACCAAACAAGGGACTTTTTATTGGTGAAGAAAATATAAGAAAAGAACGTTATTTTAATTTATATAAAGGCAAAACAATTCGTAAAATTGAAATTATTAAACTCGATGCCTTTGGCCCCGAATTGTACGACAGTAGTACCACTCCTATTCTAAACTGGATACAAAAAACAGGAAATAAAACGCATATAAAAACCCGTGATTTTATTATAAAAAATAACCTGTTATTTTCCGAAGGTGACTCTGTTGATCCAACATTACTGATTGATAACGAAAGAATTTTTCGAGAGCTCGACTACATTAAAGATGCAACGATACAAATAGCTGAAGTACCCGGAAATGAAAATTTAGTGGACATCCTTGTAATTACAAAAGATGTTTATAGTGCCGGTTTCTATGTTAATTTAAGGGATTACAAATCCGGATCGATTGAATTATATGAGAATAATCTTGTGGGAATAGGGCACAAAATTCAGGGCCATTGGCTTATTGATACCGACGAAGCCACACAAATGGGGTATGCTTTCAATTACAAAATAAATAACCTCGGAAATACTTTTATAAAATCAGAAATCCAATATTATAAAGCTTTTAATACAGAAAAAATTGAGATAAAAGCCAACAGACCACTTTTCTCGTATAATACCAAATGGGCAGGACATATTAACCTTTCGCAAATATCTACCCTCAACGATATTAAAAAAATTGATACTACATTAACCAATGTTCGTTTAAATTATTCAACCCAGGATATATGGCTTGCCAGATCATTTTTAGTAAGAAATCAGAATATTAAATATGCAAATCGAACACGATTGGTTATTGGCGCAAGATATATCAATAATAAATTTTATAAAGGGCCGGAAGTAAGTGAGCGTTACAATTTTGAATATCACGATAACCAAATATTTTTAGGAAGTATCGCTTTTTCGAGACAAAAATTTTATACTTCAAATTTAATTTATGCTTTTGGTAAAACCGAAGATATTCCTGTTGGATTATTAACACAAATAGACTTAGGATTTGAAAGAGATGAATTTTTTAATCGTCCCTATGCCGGTTTTATTTTTGCTAATGGATTTTACTATCCTAAAATTGGATTTCTTAATTTTAAAACAGAGTTGGGTGGATTATACTATGATGATAAAATTGAACAGGGAGTCGTAAAATTTAATGCCAAAACCATTAGTAACATTCATTATCTTAAACATATAAAATGGAGAAATTTCCTCAATATCAATTATACCCGTGGAATAAATCGTTTTCCCGACGAAAAAATTTACTTTAATGCAAACCATGATATTTGGGGTTTTGAAACCGATGAACTGTATGGTTTAAAAAAACTGTCATTTAATTCAGAGCTTGTAGCATTTACCAATCTTTATCTGTACAACTTTAGATTTGTATTTTTTGGATTTGGTGATATTGGATTTATTGGACCCGAAAATCAATCGGTGTTTCGAAATAATTTATATTCAGGAGTTGGCTTAGGTGTCAGGATTCGAAATGAAAACCTGGTATTCAAAACATTTCAGATAAAATTTGCCTTTTATCCCTCGGTACCTTCAGACATGAATCCTTTTTATCTTCTGGTATCCGGAGAATCTTATTTAAAACACACCTATTATACTCCACAAGCACCCACAACTATTGATTTTAAATAAATTTTGATATTTTACTTTGTTTATTATTTGAACAAATCTTTTTTACGATTGTTTTTATGTGAACATAATTTAATTAATGTCGAATATAAAAAATAAATCACTATGTCAGTATTAGTAGGAAAAAAAGCACCATTATTTAAAGCCGATGCTGTAATTAACGGCAGTGAAATTGTAGAAAATTTTTCGTTAGAACAATATTTGGGTAAAAAGTACGTCGTATTTTTCTTTTACCCTGCAGATTTTACCTTTGTTTGCCCAACCGAAATTCTCGCTTTCCAGGAAAGAATAGAGGAGTTCGAAGAACGGGATGTAGCTCTTGTAGGCTGCTCTGTTGATTCTGCTTTCTCGCATTGGAAATGGTTACAAACCCAGCAAAAAGAAGGGGGTATAAAAGGAGTGAAATACCCATTGGTAGCCGACCAGTCAAAAACCATATCGGAAAATTATGGTGTGCTTGCCGGCCATTACGATTTAAACGACGAGGGTGAAAGTTTATTTCATGGTATTCCACAATCGTACAGAGGCTTGTTTTTAATTGATAAAGAAGGAGTGGTACGACACCAACTGGTGAATGATATGCCTCTTGGCAGAAGTGTTGACGAGACAATACGAATGATTGATGCACTACAGTATTTTGAAGCAAATGGCGAAGTATGCCCTGCCAACTGGAAAAAAGGCGATAAAGCATTAAAACCAACACAAGAAGGTATTTCTGAATACCTGAGCCGATAATTATTTTCCATATATTTTTTATAAAAGCGTCTGTAAACAGGACGCTTTTTTTATTTTTGCTTTATGGATGCAAAATTTCATAAACATATTAAAAATATACAATTGTTTAAACAAAAACTTTGTCATTGGGGCAACCACTTCGACCCTTTTGTAATTTTAGACAGTTGTGAGTACAATCAAAATCAATCATCCGAAAAAAACTATTATGAATATGATTTTCTGGCAGTTGTAAAAGCTCAAAAATTTTGCTGCCCATCAGCAGAAAATAAATTTGAACAAGTGAAGGAATTTGTTCAGAATAGTAGAAAATGGATATTCGGGTATTTTTCATACGATTTAAAAAATGAAATTGAGCTGCTGAAATCGAACCACCTGGATGAGGTTCAATTCCCTGATGTACAGTTTTTTATACCCGAACTGGTTTTTGCTTCAATAAATAATGAGCTCTTTATATACGATAATAATCAACAATATACTATCGATGCATTAAACCATATTGTGCAGCAAATTGATGCTGTTGATTTACAATCGATGAACACAATAAACCAACCTGTTAAAATTTTATCCCGTTTTGATAAAGATGAATATCTGGAAACAGTCATTCAGCTTAAAAATCATATTCAACGAGGCGATATTTACGAAATCAATTTATGCCAGGAGTTTTACAGCCATTCATCCCTTAATCCATTAAGCACGTGGTTAAAATTAAAAGAGGCTTCTCCAGCACCTTTTTCGTGTTTTTATAAAACCGGAAATCATTTTCTCCTTTCAGCCAGCCCTGAACGTTTTTTAAAAAAAACAGGAAATAAAATCATCTCGCAACCTATTAAAGGAACCATACGAAGAGGAAAATCTCAACAAGAAGATAACTTTTTGAAAGATAAACTTTTTAACGACCCCAAAGAAAGAGCCGAAAATGTGATGATTGTGGATTTGGTGAGAAATGATTTATCGCGCACAGCGAAAAAAGGAACGGTTAACGTAGAAGAATTATACGGAATTTACTCTTTTGAACAAGTACATCAAATGATATCAACCGTTGTTTCAGAAGTTGAGACAAATGTTTCTATTATTGATATTATTAAAAATGCATTCCCGATGGGTTCTATGACAGGTGCTCCAAAAGTTAGAGCCATGGAATTAGTTGAACAATATGAAAAAACAAAACGTGGATTATATTCAGGTGCAGTAGGTTATATTACTCCCGATAAAGACTTTGATTTTAATGTAGTTATTCGAAGTATTTTATACAACCAATTAAAAAATTATGTATCTTTTACCGTTGGAGGAGCCATAACCAGCTTATCGGTTCCTGAAAATGAGTACGAAGAGTGTATGGTTAAAGCACAAGCCATGTTTCATGTTTTAAATAATCAGCCATGATGATTGATGATTTTCAAAAATATATTGCAATCAATAATTTATGCCTGAAAAATGATAAGTTATTACTTGGCATTAGCGGTGGTATTGATTCTATTGTAATGATGCACCTTTTCAGAATGTTGGGATATAAAATAGCGCTGGCACATTGCAATTTTCAGTTACGCGGTGAAGAGTCAGACAAGGATGAGGCTTTTGTGCAAGCACTGGCCGAAAATTATCAACTCCCCATCTATACCATACGTTTTAACACCCAAGAGATTGCCGAAAAAGAAGGCATTTCGATACAAATGGCTGCCCGCGATTTACGTTATGAATGGTTCCACGAATTGAGGCAAAAACACTCCTACGATTATATTGCAATTGCCCACAATAAAAATGATTTAATTGAAACTTTTTTGATAAACCTAACTCGTGGAACTGGAATAAAAGGGCTTACCGGAATTAAAGAAAAATCAGGGACTATTATTCGTCCACTACTTTTTGCCTCGCGAAAAACGATTGATGGTTTTTGCCATGAAAATAACTTTGAGTATCGCGAAGATTCTTCCAATAAAACAACCAAATACAGCCGCAACCTTATCCGCCACGAAATTATTCCTGCCTTCGAAACCATCAATCCTTCGTTTATTGATACCATGACCGAAAATATCAACAAATTAAAAAATACGGAAAAAATTTATTCCCAAACCATACAAAAAACACAAAATGAAATTACGGATGAACGGGACACAAAAATCTATTTTTCGATTGAAAAATTAAAAAAACTGGAACCTGTTGAAACCTATCTTTTTGAATTTCTATCTCCTTATGGCTTTTCAAGTTCACAAATAATCGACATTATTGCTACATTAGATGGAATTTCGGGCAAACAATTTTTTTCTGCCACCCATCGCTTAACCAAAGACAGAGCCCATTTAATTTTAGAAGAAATATCGTTAACCCAATCCAAACCCTTTTTTATTGAAGACACTAATGGGCAAATAGAGTATCCAATACTTTTAAATCTTGCCAAATTGAATAAAACAGCAGATTTTGAAATAAACAGGCAAAAAAATATTGCTCAGCTGGATTACCATAAACTCGAATTCCCGCTAACCATACGCAAATGGAACAAAGGCGATTACTTTATGCCCTTAGGCATGAAAAATCTGAAAAAAGTAAGCGATTTTTTTATTAATCAAAAAATATCGATTCCGGATAAAGAGAAAATATGGATTATTGAAAGTGGAAACAAAATAGTGTGGATTGTTGGTTTACGGATCGATGAACGATTTAAAATTACAGATAATACCACCCAGGTGTTTCAGCTTGAAATACCGGAAGATTTTTAACCAAAAAACCTGCCTGCTAAAAGAAGTTGCCGGTTCAGCAAACCGGTACTCTTTTAACCGGCAGGAAAAAAACAAATATACTTTTTTTAATAATATTTAAAAAATATTTATAAAACATTAAATCACAAAAAATTACTATCACTGAAATAGTTAATAAAAAAACCTACAACAACTTTTTATTCGCAAAGGTATTAAGCCGCCAGGTTTTTTGAGTCCTGAAATGAGAATAAGAGTAGAGACTATAATTTTATCTACCTATTTTTTATAAACCATTAAAATACAGGTATAAAAAAGGCAAAACACTACAAAAAAGTCACGCTAAGCTTGTCGAAACGTGTTTTAATGACATAAAACCACAACTCGAAATGGTTGCTATATAAAATGTTTAAAATAGTTGACAAATAACTAAAATGGTTATAAATTTGTATTCTAACAAGTTAACTCTCTGTTCAGCCTATCCCTATCGAGGATGGTGTGATGGCAGGGAGTTAATTTTTTATGCAGTTTTTTTAAAATCTTGAAATTACATCAAACCACGACTTATTTATTTTTGTTTTTCAAAAAAGTTGTTATACATTTGTATCAGGGTTTGGGATGCGTCCCTTACCCACCAAAATCCGAATTACTTCCGGTAGTTCGGATTTTTCTTTTTTATTAACTCATTATCTCTTATCAACCAAATGTGTTTTATCTTTTTCGTTTTATCAAATTTACCTTTGACAACACGTTTTATGCAATTATCATCAATGTAAGTGTTTAACTTAATTATTACATTGTTTTCTTATTTGGTTTTTTAAAATCTTGAAATTACATCAAACCACGACTTATTTATTTTTGTTTTTTAAAAAAAGTTGTTATACATTTGTTTTGTATCGGTTAGGGATTCGTCCCAGACCTCCCAAAAAAGACAGTTGTTTGCAGCTGTCTTTTTTGTTTATAGTCCAAAGTTTTCTCTTTTAAATAAACACTTCATTGTATCCATCCGTTTTTTAAAATCTTGAAATTACATCAAACCACAACAGCATGAACACACGTTAATTTTGGTTGAATGTTTTTTAAAATCTTGAAATTACATCAAACCAC
>JASGMZ010000147.1 GCA_030156305.1 Bacteroidales bacterium
CTTGCGAAGAATTGGCAGCCAGGAGTTTACTGACGTAAATGACTAATTGCCAATGCGAGCGTAACGCAGTTATTGACGTTTTCTTATAGCCACTAATTAATAATATATTTTTAATTTTCATTAATTCTTATTTTAGGTCATAAAAATATAGTACTATGCATCATGAAGATTCACTTCAATTGATAGAAAACTAAAATTGGATTATCTGTATTTTTTACTTTATGGGCTAAATTTATTAAATCCCTATGTTTTTTTATAAATTCAGGGTTATTTTTTTTCATTTTTACATATTGTTTTAATTGGTAGGGTTCAATTTTGCATACAAATTCATTTTTGGTAAATGCTACAATATTTATATCATGGTAGCCTAACAAATCATCCTTAAAAGAAGATACTACCTGAACTTCATCTCTTTTCTTATCATAAAAAACATATTGATAATGATTTTTCTTCCCATATTCATAGCCAAAAAATAAGATATCATCATTCTCAAAAATTTTATTAGGGTGCACAGCTTTTCCATTTTGTAACATCTGCTTAACAGCACCAGTTGGTCTGGTCCAGATATCAAGCACTTCATTATATGCACAAGCTTTTTTCCCAAAATTTATGTAATATGCCGGAGTTAGGCTTTTATCAGAAATATAATACAGAGTATCGCCATAAGGTAACACACATCCTCTTTTTTGGCCATATTGCCAGAAAAAATTTAAAGCCCGTGCATCGTTTATATTAGCATATTTCGAAGGAAATTTCCGATAAGAATACTTCTTTTTCATGGTAGTATCCAAACAGTGAAACATTTCAAATTGCCCTTTGTTTATAAGTTCTGTAGAAAATATACCGGTTAAAAAATGATACCTGTGATTAAAATATTTAAAATACGCCCCAATATCACTTTCTCTCTTTTCAATAAATTCTCCATGCTTATCATAAAGCAATATTGCTCTTTTTTCCGGGCAACATAGATGTATCCGTTTTTTATCATCAACATCAAAATCGATAATATACATAAACTCTCCCGGCCCTTTTCCAAAATAATCAATATTTCTTACTAAAGTGCCACTTTTATTAAACACACTTATTTTAGCAGGGCTGGAACCATGTAAAATATAAATTTCATCGTTAACCGGTTGAATTTTTGCAACCGGAAAAGATAAAAGTACCTTATCTGATTTTAAGGGTACAATCTGATAATTATTAAAATAATTTGAAAGTGCTACTCTATCAGCTTGATTGACATCTACTTCAATCTCTTTTATTTCATCATTATGCTTAGTGCTGGTGCAGGATAATAAAAATATTACAAAAAATAATATATAAAACTTCTTCATCATTAAAATATTACATTTTATAAAAGAGGCTGTTAAAGAGTTAAGCAACTGTAAATTTACTTTTAAAAACAAAATAGTTTGAATAAAACTTATTTCAATATTAGAAGCATTCCAAATAGATTTGAATGAAATTTATCGTTATTAACTTTTACCAATTTTAGGAATAATAGATCAGTTCACTAAAACTTATTGGTGTTAAGGTTTTTACTGCCTGATTATCTGCTTTGGGTGGCAATACATATCGCAAACGATCAAAATCGTCGTTAATATAATAGGTTAATAAATTATTGGTTCCATCATTTGTTTTCTTTAATATCGTTTTTCCTGATTTATCGATAAATTGTCGATTTTCTAAAAAGCAAATTTTGCCACTCAGTCATAAAACTTAAGCTTTATTTCATTTGCTCTTTTATGTACTTCGGAATAGGTACAAAATTATTATTCTCCCAAAAATCATCATCAAATTCTGATTTATAAAGATTTAATTGAGTTTCAGCAGTTTTTCTTAAATTCTGATAATCCTTTCTCGACTCATTATCAATTACAGAATACATACATATTCTCTCAATTTTTTTATTTAATTGGTTTTTTGGTATATACAAATAACTAGAACTTTTTAAATACCATTGTTTATCAATTTTGATAAAGTTAACTATGTGTTTACTTTCAGCAGTGTATTTTTCATTTTTAGAGAAAACTTCAATTCTGGCTAAACCATAACTGTTTTGTTCAACATATAAATGTATAACTTCATTAGATTTCTTGCTTTCACATATAATATGATAACAAGTATAACTGTCTATTTTAACTAATCCTAAATAAGTATATTTGTAATTTTCAAATTTATTTTGTTTTAAAAAATCCGATGAAAATAAAATATGGTAATCTGTATAAACATCAATAATATTATACAGTTTCCTTTCTTTAAATTCTTTAGTTGCTTTTTCTGAAAATGGTTTTGCTCTACCTTTAATAATTTTAAATTTGGGGATTGGAAATTTTTGGTATAAATTTAGAATATACTCTTCAACGACATCAAGGTTGTTATTTGTTGTTTCCCAGACCCTTACAAACAATTTATAATATATAGATTTAAGATAGTAATTATTTTTTAAGTTGGAGTTAACTTTATTCATAATTGAAATTGCATCAACAGGTTTAATTACAACCTCATTTAATTTAATTGGTTTTTTAGCTAATTTTATTTCTACAAAGGCCTTTGATTCTATTGGATAAAAAGTAGCAGTATTGTAACCAATATGCGAAAAGACGATAGTATCAGCACCATCTATTTTTAGGTTAAAATATCCTTCTTGATTAGAAATAACACCTACACTACTATTGTTTAACAGGTAAATATTGGTTAACTCTATAGGTTCATTATTTGCTGAGTCTCTAACTACACCTCTTATTTCAATAATATTTTGATTTTGTGGTGTGGTTCTCAAAAAAGCAGATAAAAATAAAAATAATATTAAATATTTCATAATTAAGTATTTTATATAAATTCAAATAAAAGTATATCCAAAAAGCTTTTGTGGAACCCTGCTTGCAGCAGGCAAATTCGTTATTTATTTTAGAAACCTTGTGCTATAATGATAAAGCATTGTTAAACAAAGTTTTACAAAAAAAAGACTTAAAGTAACTCAAAGTAAAAAATAAGTAGTTTTTTTGTATTTTATACTTTTTGCACACACTTTTATTAATACATTTTTCTACTTTAATGAGTCCAGTCAAAAAAGGTAGTCCCGTCATTGCGAGCGAAGCGAAGCAATCTATATCTCGTTGAGCAACAGATTGCTTCGTCGTCCCTCCTCGCAATGACGCGTTTACTTTTGGGCTTTTTTGACTGGACTCTTTAATAAAAAAAAATTAACCTATAGCGCTGCAGCTGCAATAACTACAGCAGCAACTTCAAGAGCAAGTTCTGCCCAACAACCTGCTTTACACCATCCTGGATGTTCAATACTCTCATCACCACATGCTTTTAAGCATGAACCTATTCCCTTTGTCAAGTCCGAATTTGGATTTTTTTCAATGTAATCAAATAAAAAATTCGTATCTAATCCCGTTTCTATAAAAACATTATCAGATATTTTAAAATTTATCATATTTCCTATTTCGTCAAGTTCAATTATCTGGGTTCCAAATATTTCTTTATCTGGCAATTTGAGATAAAACTTTTTCTCTACAATCCTTTCCTCTTCAGGTATAATAACAATAGCATTATTAGATTTTTGGAAATCTGTTATTCCGAAATTTTCAGGAATACGAACATCTCTAAAACCTGATTCATTTAAGGTTTCCTGCGTTTTATCGCAACTCATAAATGCAGTAGCACCAAATATTACCATTAATGTAATAATAAATAATTTTTTCATAATTTAAAAGTTTTAAAAGTTAATAAATAAAGTGTTGCAACACCATTTTTTGTAATTACAAATCCAAAGATAGTTATAATTTTTGTTTTTACCCCCCGTTATATGTTTTACAACATATTTTCATATGTTTTACAACATAACTTTTGGTAAAAGACTTTACAAGCTACTGTTTAAAAGTATTCTAACGTTTATTACACATATTTATTTTTTCTAACGTTACACGAAAAGAAGGGTTAACAACTCATTTATAACGGTTAATTATAAATACAAATTTTTCTTTTAAAAAAATAAATTTATTCATATCTCAATGATTCTATCGGGTCACGGTCGGCAGCCCTTTTTGCGGGCGAGAACCCAAAAATTACTCCAATTAGCGCACTAACACCAAAAGCTATGATTACAGCTCCGGGAGATACAATGGTTAATATGCCTGCAAATTTGGTAATTAGCCTGGAAAAAAAGATGCCCAGAAAAACACCAATTAATCCGCCCGAAACGCTGATTAAAATGGCTTCGGATAGAAATTGCGCAATAATATCGGCTTTTTTAGCACCCAGTGCCAGGCGGATGCCTATTTCTTTGATCCGCTCCATCACGGTGGCAAACATAATATTCATAATACCAATACCTCCAACAATTAACGAGATGCTGGCAATAGCACCCAGCACAATATTAAAAATATCCTTGGTGTGCTGTTGTTGTTTAAGTAAAAGTTCAGGAACGGTAATTTCATAATCTTTCACCTCCATATGCCTGCGAAATAGCATCCGGCTCAGGATTTCAGTAGTAGTGGTTAGTTGTTCGGTTTCTTCAACCTGTACAATAATTTTATCTAATTGATGATAATTAGACGATGTTTCTTCCTGTCCTCCGGAAAAGGAGAAAAAGAAACCTCCTGAA
The DNA here is from genome assembly GCA_030156305.1 of Bacteroidales bacterium. Classification (GTDB taxonomy): domain Bacteria; phylum Bacteroidota; class Bacteroidia; order Bacteroidales; family UBA12077; genus UBA12077. Next base: position 4,616 of record JASGMZ010000147.1, read on the forward strand.
AATCCGGTTCCGGTTTGAAAACTCCTGGAATTAATTAAAGCTCTGTTTTTATAACGTAGCAGCATGGTTTGTGCCGGGATATATACGTTGTCGTTAACAATATTTACGCCCAAATTTTCGGCTGCCGAAAGGTTCACATCGGTTTTTTCGAGTACACCAACCACCTTTAACCAAACATGCCCAAATTTCAGATATTTATTAACAGGGTCAACATCGCTAAACACTTTTGCACTTATATTGGCGCCTATAACACAAACCGGAAGGCCCTGTTCTAATTGAGACTCACTAAAAAATGTCCCTTTTCCCAGATTGATATTATATACTTCAAAATAATCGTTATTTATACCAATAACTTTAGCTGCAACTCGTCTGCCTCCCTGTACAACATATGAGTTAGCTACAATTTCGGGAGCAATTTTATGTACGGAGGGAATAATTTTTTGAATAGACTTAAGATCCTCCATGGTTAATCCGGGAGAGAATTTTTCTTTTTGTGTTTTACCATTCTCACTACTGCTGTTTTCCCCGCTTTCACCCTCGGTAAGATCCACTACCGGGGTGATGACAATATTATTCACCCCAACCATTTTAATCTGTTCCAGAATTTCTTGCTGAGCGCCGCTTCCAATGGCTAACATGCTGATAACAGCAGCAGTACCAAAAATAATCCCCAACGCTGTTAAAACAGATTTTAGTTTATTATCCAACAGGGATTCAATGGCTATCTCTATATCATGAAAATATCTTCTAAACATTGCTTAACCGATTATTGTTTTCTTCGTTTGCCTGGCATGGGCATCTTTTCTTCGTTCACGGGTTTCATGCTGCTATCCTGTTTTTCTCTTTTCAACCTTTCACGTTCCTGCAAAACAGGGATTAACTCTTCTCCGGCAAGCTTAAACTTTTCTATATTTTCGGGTACCGAAAGATATACCTCATCATCTTCATCCAACCCTTGTTCAATAATAATATAATTTTCATTGGATGCACCCGTTACCACAATCTGTTTTTTATGGGTGGTTGTATATACAAAAGTTAAGCTATCCTCGTTATGGAGAGCTTCTAAAGGAACATACAACACATCTTGATAAACATTTGTAATAATTTGGTTACTGGTAGTCATTGCAGGGCGCATGATACTATCTGTCTGATCTACGTTGATAACCACTTCAAAAACTTTCGCATCGGTATTAGGTAATTGTTCTCCAATATTTGCCACATCAGCTACAACACCTGTATATTTATTATCCGGAAATGCATCTACACCTATTCGTACTTTTTGTCCTTCTTTTATTTTACTAATATCAATTTCGTTAACATAAGTTTTTGAAGACATCTCCGAAAGATCGGGTAAAGTAGCAACGGTAAGGTCCCACGGGCTAATCATTGATCCCACTTTCCGTTTTTGTCCGTTCCACTCTTTTTTATAAATAACCATACCTGCTTGAGGAGCAAAAATGGTAAATTTATTAAGTACATCATTTAACTCCTGAACTTTTCTGCGTGCTTTTTCTAATTCAATGGTAGCTTCACGCATATTGGCTTTAGCCTGTTGTTCTTTTAACTTATAATTATCTTTTGCCTGTTCGTATGCACGCTGGGCTTTTTCAAGATCAATAGTAGCCTGACGGATAGTTGCCGGAGGTTCAAATTTACTTTGATCCAATACAATTTGTTTTTCTTCCAGGGCAAAATACAGGTTAACCAGCTGATCCCGTAACTCTCGTAGTTGCATAGTGGTATCCAGCTTAGTTTTAAGATACTGTGATTCTACCGTTTCCAGTTCATCTTCAAAATCTTTTAAGGTTGTTCCCACTTCAGACCGATCAAGAGAGCCTACATAATCTCCCGAGTCAACAACAGTTCCTTCAGGAATCAGATCCTGTATCTTTATATCCCTTATTCGTATGCTCCGGCTATTTCTTAGCTCCGAAGGGCCCATGATATCTACCGAAGTTATGGCTTGTAGCTCTCCGGTTACGGTAACCAAAATTTCAAATTCCCCTTTCTGAACCTCTACGGTAAGATGTTCTTGTTTTACCTCTTTACCAGAACTGAAATAAATAATTGCGACAATTACAACCAGAGCAATACTAATTAAAATATAATGTTTTCGTTTCATTAGATAATGATTTGATATTAAATAATTTTTTGGATTTCACTCTTTATTTCATTTGCCAGCTTGTTTGCACTTTCAACATCTTTGCTTTCGGCATAAATTCTTATGATGGGTTCTGTATTAGATTTTCGCAGATGGACCCAGCCATGTTCATATTCAATTTTTACTCCATCAATAGTAATAACTTCATGTGAGGCAAATTTATTTTTTACCGCCAACAAAACTTTATCTACATCTAACCCGGGTGTTAACTGCATTTTGTTTTTAACAATGGTATATTGTGGATATTTTTTTCTTAAAGAAGAACATGTTTCCCCGATTTTAGCTAAATAAGTTAGAAATAGTGCAATACCAACCAGTGCATCACGTCCATAATGCAAATCAGGATAGATAACGCCACCGTTTCCTTCACCTCCAATTACGGCATTGTTTTCTTTCATGCTTTTCACCACATTCACTTCTCCCACAGCCGAAGCAAAATAGTTAGCCCCATATTTTTCGGTAATATCACGCAAGGCGCGGGATGATGAAAGATTGGAAACGGTATTTCCTTTTTTATTTTGCAAAATAAAATCGGCTACGGCAACCAGGGTATATTCTTCGCCAAACATAGTACCATCCTCGTTCACAATAGCCAGGCGGTCAACATCAGGGTCGACCACAAATCCCAGATGAGCCTTTTTTTCTTGTACCTCCTTTGAAATTTGTGTTAGATGCTCAGGCAGCGGTTCCGGATTATGCGGAAAATCGCCCGTAGCAGAAAGCAGAGAACAAAATTTAGCTCTTAATGTTGTAAGTAATGGTGTTGGAATACCACATTATCTTTCATTACTTAAAGAATTTAATTCAA
>JASGMZ010000148.1 GCA_030156305.1 Bacteroidales bacterium
ATTTTTCAAATAAGGTAATAAGGTTATCAAAACTTTGTATAATTTTTTTCTACTAAGGTTAACGGAATAAAAATAAGGTTCTTCACAATATATTTATATCGTCATGTTTCACTCGAATATATTTATATTATAATTTTGTTTTTCAGGTAATTACTATTGCTAATTTTTATTTCTGCATTTCAAATACCATGGAACCCTCAAAATTTATTACTCATAAATATTTTTTTTAAATTGGTATTCGTGAACTCAGCTCCGCTTCGGTTCATATCCTTGCCTGCCTGTCGGATTTACCCGCCGATAGGAGGGCAGACAGGTTGTGTACTTTATTGCATGAGGGTTTCACAAATTAGAATCAATGGTGGTGAAAGTAAATTGTTAAATAATAATTTGTTTGAAAACTGAAATTCTCTTAAAAATTCCTATTTTTTGTGTAATATTTAAGTTGATCTATGTTTAAATCAAAAGAAAAAGGAAATAAAAATTGTCTATAGAAAAAAAATACGCCGAGACACCACTGATGAAGCAATATTATCAGGTGAAAAGGAAACATCCTGATGCTATATTGCTATTTCGGGTGGGCGATTTTTATGAAACTTTTGGCGAAGATGCGATAAAAACAGCCGAAATTCTTGGTATAACACTTACTAAAAGAGCCAATGGAACAGCTTCATCTGTTGAACTGGCGGGGGTTCCTTACCATGCACTCGATACTTATTTACCTAAGTTGGTGCGTGCCGGACAAAGAGTGGCCATTTGTGAACAATTAGAAGATCCAAAGAAAACAAAAAAAATTGTTAAACGCGGTGTTACCGAATTGGTAACTCCCGGCGTTTCGTTAAACGATAATGTTCTGGAGCATCGTGAAAATAACTTTCTGGCTTCGGTTCATCTGGATAAAAATTTGGGAGGGGTTGCTTTTCTTGATATTTCCACCGGAGAGTTTCTTACGGCCGAAGGTAGCTTTGAATATATCGATAAGCTGCTCAACAGCTTTCATCCCAAAGAGGTGCTTTATGAGCGAAGCAAACAGCAACGGTTTATTGAACTTTTCGGAGATAAATTTTACACCTATAAACTCGATGATTGGGTTTTTACCGAAGAAAATGCAACCGATAAACTGCTTAAAAAATTTCAGACCTCTACCTTAAAAGGATTTGGTATTCAGGATTTACAACTTGGAATTATTGCTGCAGGTTCTATCTTACAATATCTTGAAATTACTGAACATGATAAATTACAACATGTAGCGACATTATCACGCCTTGAAGAAGATCATTATGTTTGGCTCGATAAATTTACTATCAGAAATCTTGAACTATTTTATTCCATCAACGAAGGAGCTAAAACCTTAATTGATGTTATTGACCAAACGATTTCTCCCATGGGGGCCCGTTTATTAAAACGATGGGTTGCTTTGCCACTGAAAGATGAAACGCCCATAAAGGAACGTCATGATATTGTTGATTTTTTATTACATCATTCCGATTTTAAAGACTTATTAGCCGATCATATCAAAGAAATTGGCGATCTGGAACGTATTGTTTCCAAAGTAGCCACAGGACGTGTCAATCCTCGCGAGGTGATACTACTTAAAAATGCTTTAACAGCTATCGAACCGATTAAGAAAGCCTGTTTAAATACACAAAATGATGCGTTAAAAAAGATTGGCGACCAACTGAATCCGTGTATTACAATTCGGGATCGCATTGCTAAAGAACTACGTCCCGATCCTCCCGCCTTGCTTAGTAAAGGCAACTATATGGCTGATGGTGTTTCGGATGAGTTGGATGAATATCGAAAGTTAGCTTATTCAGGCAAAGATTATCTGGTACAAATTCAACAACGTGAAATTAAACGAACAGGAATCTCATCATTAAAAATTAGTTTTAATAATGTTTTTGGCTATTATATCGAAGTAAGAAATACGCATAAAGATAAAGTGCCTCCGGATTGGATTAGAAAACAAACGCTGGTAAGTGCCGAAAGATATATTACTGAAGAACTAAAAGAGTTGGAAGTGAAAATTTTAGGTGCAGAAGAAAAGGCGTTGGATCTGGAGCAAAAATTATTTATTGAATTGGTTACAAGTCTGGAGGATTATATTTCGGCAATACAGCTTAATGCATCGTTAATTGCGCGATTAGACTGTTTACTATCGTTTGCCCTGATAGCTGAAGAAAATAAATATGTACGACCTGAAATTAACGATACCGATATTATTGATATTAAAGATGGAAGGCACCCGGTGATTGAAAAAATGTTGCCCATCGACGAATCTTACATTGCCAATGATGTATATCTGGATAATGATCAGCAACAGATTATTGTAATTACCGGGCCAAATATGTCGGGCAAATCGGCCTTGTTAAGACAAACAGCCCTGATTGTATTGTTGGCACAGATAGGAAGTTTTGTTCCGGCTTCGGAAGCTAAAATTGGATTGGTCGATAAAATTTTTACTCGTGTGGGCGCATCGGATAATATATCGCTGGGCGAATCTACATTTATGGTCGAAATGCACGAAGCCGCAAGTATCTTAAATAATTTATCGCACCGAAGCTTGATTTTGCTCGACGAAATTGGGCGGGGCACCAGCACTTACGATGGTATTTCTATTGCCTGGGCTATGGCCGAGTATATCCATGAACACCCCACAGCTAAAGCAAAAACACTTTTTGCTACCCATTATCATGAATTGAACGAGATGGAAAAATCTTTTGAACGAATAAAGAATTATAACGTTTCGGTTAAAGAACTGGATGATAAAGTGATTTTTCTTCGCAAATTGCAAAAAGGAGGGAGTGAACATAGTTTTGGAATCCATGTGGCACAGATGGCAGGAATGCCCAAAAGTGTTGTAAACAGAGCCAATGAAATTTTGAGAGAACTCGAAAATTCAGGGCAAAAAGATTCCCTGGCAAAACCGGTAGGTGATATTGCTCAACATCGTGAAGGTTATCAAACCACCATTTTCCAACTCGATGATCCGGTATTAAAACAAATTCGTGATGAAATTGCGAAACTAAATATTAATAATTTAACACCGGTTGAGGCATTGAATAAGCTAAATGAGATTAAGCGATATATAGGATTAAAATAAAAAATTTATATGTTTTTTGAGGTATATTTTTTTTGAAGAACAAAAAAAATAAATATATTTGCATCCGCTAAACGCAAGAATAGCTAAGCGTACTTTAACATATTGAAATTGCGAAAATAGCTCTCCTGTCCCGATAGTTATCGGGAGTATCGGGAGGTTGAGCACGATATGCGAAAATAGCTCAGTTGGTAGAGCACGACCTTGCCAAGGTCGGGGTCGCGGGTTCGAGTCCCGTTTTTCGCTCCAGAGAGTCGAGTCCCGCCTGCCTGACGGTTTAACTGCCGGAGGCAGTCAGGCAGGTTTTTTGCTTAATGAAGTTCTTTAAAATGGGTATTCCCATTTCATACACCCAGGTGGTGGTCTTGTCCCGAAAGCTTTCTGGAGCTATCGGGAGGGTAAACACACTGAGGTTGTTTGAATAAAATTAATGCCCAGGTGGCGGAATTGGTAGACGCGCTGGACTTAAAATCCAGTGGCCATACTTGGCTGTGCGGGTTCAAGTCCCGCCCTGGGTACTGAAAACTCCTTGTAACGACTATGTTGTAAGGAGTTTTTGCTTTTTAGAGGGGCAAAAAGGATATCAAATCAGATTATAAAAAATTTGTGTATTATCATAAAAAAACAGATTGCTTTGAATGATGTTATTTTTAAATGGGATTATAATTAATCCTTAAAAAAATAAATAATGAAATAGGGTGTTTATGTATGACCAGTAAATATATTTCATTTTGACATCGTTTGAATAATTGCAGTGTAAATATTAACTTGCAACCAATATTACGTTTTTTTGATTTGAGGTGTTAAAAATTAGATATATGAACTATTTAAATACGGTAATAACCGGAACAGGATGTTATATCCCTGAACAAAAAATAGAAAACAAGGATTATTTTAAAAGTATTTTTTTTGAAAAGGATCAAACCCTGATTAAAGGGAGTGGAGAAGATATTGTCCGTAAGTTCCGCGATATAACCGGGATACGGGAAAGGCGATGGGTTACAAAAGATCAAACTACATCGGAAATTGCTGCATTAGCGGCTGAACGGGCAATAAAAACTGGGAATATCGACAGGGAAACCATTGATTATATCATAGTAGCCAACAATTTTGGTGATGTTGTAAAAGGTACCATTCAAACCGATTTATTACCCAGCATTGCAGCAAGAGTAAAAAACAAGTTAGGGATTCAAAACCCGGGGTGTGTTGCATACGATATTGTTTTTGGTTGTCCCGGATGGATTCAGGGGGTAATTCAGGCCGATTCATTTATTAAAAGCGGTTTAGCCAAACGTTGCCTGGTTATTGGAGCTGAAACCCTCTCGAGAGTAGTTGATGTTTACGACCGGGATACCATGATTTTTTCTGACGGTGCCGGTGCCGCAATTGTTGAGGGTGTTGAGTCTGATGAAAAATCAGGGGTACTTTCCTCTGCAACTGTAACACATACTAAAGATGAAGCGTTTTATTTATACTTTGGACAATCCAATAAACCGGATAGCGATCCTGATATCAGGTACATGAAGATGAACGGGAGAAAAATCTATGAATACTCTATCATTAATGTTCCGAAAGCTATTAAAGCAGCCTTGGATAAATCGGGATTACCTGTTGAACAGTTAAAAAAGATATTGCTGCATCAGGCCAATGAAAAAATGGACGAAGCAATTGTGCAGCGTTTTTTTAAGTTCTATGGAATAAAACCGGAAATATCAGAAGTTATGCCTATGAGTATTAGTGAATTGGGTAATAGTTCCGTGGCCACTGTACCTACACTTTATGATATGATATTAAAAGGGAAACTTAAAAATCATATCATTAACAAAGGGGATATTATTATTTTTGCCTCAGTGGGAGCAGGGATGAGCATTAATGCCGTTGTTTACCGACAATAGAAATATGGTTTGAAATATTATTTTTCTGATTCCCAAACCAATGCTGCGGCTCCTAAAATAGCGGCATCATTTTCGGGTAATGATGAGGAAAGTAATTTGACTTTGTTTTTATAAATAGGGAAATTAAATTCTTCCATATATTTTTTAGTGGGTTCAAAAATTAATTTTCCTGCGTTGGCCATACCCCCTGCCAGAAAAATTGCTTCGGGGCTTAAAATGGTAACAGCATCTGCCAGTTTCATCCCCAGAATTCTACCGGTAAATTCAAAGGCATCCATAGCGAGTTGATCTCCATTCATGGCGGCTTTATATATTTGTTCCGAGGTAATCTCGTTATAAGAATAATCCCGCAAAACGCTATCCATTTTTGCTTTGGATAATAATTTAACCACCGTACGTTTTAATCCGGTAGCCGAAACGTATGTTTCCAGACACCCTCTTTTTCCGCATCCGCACTCTCTGCCATCGTGGAAAACGGTGGTATGTCCAAACTCCCCGGCAAAACCATCGTGGCCTAAAATCAACTTTCCGTTGGCAACAAAACCGCTTCCCAGTCCTGTTCCAAGGGTTATGGTAATAAAATTTTTCATGTTTTTTGCTCCTCCATAAGTCATCTCACCAACAGCAGCAGCATTGGCATCATTGGTAAGATAAACGGGAAGGTTAATCTTTTGAGACAATAGATCGGTAATGGGAACAATCCCTTTCCAGCTTAAATTGGGAGCATTTTCAATGGTGCCTTTGTAGTAATTACCATTTGGGGCACCAATGCCTACTCCTGTTAATGTATGTTTCGAGTCAAGTCCGGCAGTGGCATGATTAATACGTTCTGATAAATAAACGATAAATTCGCTAATATCCTGGTAATTTTTGGTGGGAAAGGATTCTCTTAACTTAATATCTCCATTTTCGCTTACCACTCCATACGAAACGGTTGTTCCTCCAATGTCTATTCCAACAGCTAATTTTTGCATAGGATGTAATTGTTTTATATTAAAAAGTATTACCCTTACAAAAATACGAATATTGATTTGGATTTGTTATCTTTAAATCAATTTTTAAAAAGAACGTGTTATGAATAAGCTTGCAAGAAAAGTAGAAAAAATTATTATTTATTCATTAATTATTATGATGGCAGGAATATTAATACTTGCTACAATTGAATTGGGATATTATTTAATTCGAAGTATTATTCATTCCGATTATTTCCTGATCGATCTGGATGAATTGATGGATTTGTTTGGTGTTTTTATGCTGGTTTTAATTGGTATTGAGCTTTTAGATACTATTAAAGTGTATTTGCAAAGTAATATTGTGCATGTTGAAGTGGTTGTACTGGTAGCTATAATTGCCCTGGCACGAAAAGTAATAGCTTTAAAAGCAGAGAATATGAGTGGTGACAAGATTATTGGTATAGGCGTTTTGATTGTTGCGCTTGGCCTAACTTATTACCTGATTAAAAGAGCCGGTTTGATGGCCTGTAAAATGGATGATGACAAGGCAGACCCCAGGGAAGTGCTGGGGAAAGGAGATGAAAAGGAAATATAAAAGTAATCAATGGAAAGAAGCTGATTTAGAGATTTAAAAATTTATTTCCGGCCTTGATTATTGATGTATTTTGTACTTTTTTGGTTTATCAAGACTTTGTATAATACAATGGTTAAAAGAGTTTTCACCCTTTCTTCCGAATCAATGTCAATCCGTCCCGTAAGGGGATAATTACTTTTTCAATACGATTGTCTTTTGTAATTAATTCGTTAAATGCAAAAATTCCTTTGGTATATTCATCATCAGGCGATTCTAATTCAATTACCTTTCTGCTCCAAAGTACATTATCGGCTAAAATAAACCCGCCGGGTTTTACATATTCGAAAATGGATTGGTAGTATTTTAAATATTCACGTTTATCGCCATCAATAAAAACCAAATCAAACGTTTCGTCTATTTTTGGAATCATTTCCAGTGCGTTGCCAATGTGCAGTTTTATTTTATTTTCCAGTCCGGCCTTTTTGAAATATTTCTGGATAATTTTTTCCAGTTCATCATTTAATTCTATGGTATGAAGTACGCCGTTATTTTTTAATCCTTTTGCAAGACAAATGGCCGAATAACCAGTATAAGTACCTATTTCAAGAATTTTTTGTGGCCGGATCATCTTGCTTATCATTTCCAGTATTTTTCCCTGCAAATGTCCCGACAACATGCGTGGGCGTAAAATTTTTAAATTTGTCTCGCGATTCAGCTCTGCAAGAACCGGATCTTCAGGGTCGGAATGGTTTAGAATGTAATCTTCTATATGAAAATAAAAATCAGACATGGGGATGATTTTTAAAAGTCTAAAGTGCCTTAAATGCCTAAAAAATTAGAAAATGTTTAATTTTTTTTTGTAAAAAAATTGTAACTAATCAGTGCTAAAATTAAAAAAAATCAACTGATATTAACAATTTTTGTTTTGTTTTGTGGATAACTTGTGAAATTTCAAAGTTTTAAACCTCA
>JASGMZ010000149.1 GCA_030156305.1 Bacteroidales bacterium
CCTTTTTCGTGGTTAAACCGGCAGGTGGGTTCTTCGCAATCTTCATATATTCCAATGTATCCATCTTCGCCCGTATTTTCAATAATATCATCTATCCATTCTGTTGCTTGTTTTATATATTCTTCATTATGGGTTAAAAAAGCCATTCTAACTACCGCATCTTTCCAGTAGCCCTCATGTTCGCCACTCCACCACTCCTTTACGATCTTATATTGCTTCTCACTCCTCCGGTTTTGCTTCACAAATAAATTGTGGGAAACGGTTGGATGAACCTTGTCGAATGATCCGATATAGCCTTCCGTAAGATCCCGGTGTAACTGTTCCCTGATCCACCCCTGTGGTTGTATCTCTCCTGCTTTTAGAATTTTATAGTGATAAATTTCCTTCATAGGTTTCTCTGCCCAACTATTTAACATATTCAACATCAATACTAAACAAACCAACTTTCGCTTCATAAAACCTTTCCTCTTTTCATGATCTGTGAAACCTTATCATACGAAAAATATTTTATAATTAAAAATAAACTACTACTGTTTTCCTGGTCTGCATAAATATCAGGCTGTAAAAACAAACAATTTATTCCTTCCATTGTTTGATAATAAAAAACAACAGATCATGGACGATAAAATTATTCATTCAGAAGTATTTGATTTTGCCGAAAATATCGATTATTCAAACGACGGAATCGTGAGCAAGAAGATTATTCAGAAACCGGGGGGAAATGTCACTCTCTTTGCATTTGATGAGGGGCAGGAGTTAAGCGAACATTCAACTCCCTACGATGCCCTGATTCAGGTTTTAGAGGGAACTGCACAGATTACCATTAACAAACAACCTTATGAGGTGGCCAAGGGAAAATCAATCATTATGCCGGCAAATATTCCCCATGCCGTAAAAGCAATAGCCAAATTTAAAATGTTACTCACAATGATTAAAGAATAAACTTTTCTGTTTTATTGATTGTTTATTCTGTAAAAAAAATGCAGTTATGAAAACCATCATCCACAAAGCTGAAACCCGGGGGCATGCTAATCATGGCTGGCTAAAAACATATCATACGTTTAGCTTTGCCAGCTATTACGATCCCCAAAGAATTCATTTTGGTGCATTACGAGTGTTAAACGACGATACCATTGCTGCCGGCGAAGGGTTTGGAACCCATCCACACGACAACATGGAAATTATTACCCTTCCGTTGGTTGGCGGCCTGAAACATAAAGACAACATGGGAAACGAGGGAATTATTAAAAGCGGAGACCTGCAGGTGATGAGTGCAGGAACAGGCATTGAGCATAGTGAGTTTAATGCCAGCAACAATAAAGAAGTGCAATTGCTTCAGATATGGTTATTCCCTAATAAAAAGAATGTTGAACCACGGTATGGACAGATTAATCTTCATGACCTAGAGAAGGAAAATGAGCTCTATCAAATCCTGTCGCCCGATAAAAATGACCAGGGGGTATGGATCCATCAGGATGCCTGGTTCCATTTGGGGGAATTAAAATCAGGATGGGAAAAAACTTACTCCCTGAAAGGAAAAAACCATGGTGTTTATATTTTTGTGATCGAAGGAGAGGCCTCCATTGAAAATAATTTATTAAATTCACGCGACGGAATAGAAATCTCTGAGGTAAAAAAGTTCAATATTACAGTCCACAAAAATTCCCGCCTGTTATTGATGGAAGTACCTATGCAAATCCAATAAACCAAAACATTTAGGAGTAAAACAAACCTTTTTGCTACGGAACACCTAAAGAAATTGACTTTAAAAGCTAAGAGATGCATAAATGCGTGAAAGAAGGCTGTCGAAATGCAATAAAAAGGATATCCTGAGGTTGTTTTTGCGACAGTTTTTTTATCCCTAAAAAAAATCTATTTTTGAGCTTCTAATCATCCACTCAACATTAAATGAGAATATTTTTATCATTTATACTATTGCTTATTTCTTTTCAGGTTCATTCCCAACCTTATATTTTATCAAACCACAAAGCTGTTGAGGAAATTGAACAACAATTAAACCAGATTTATAATTTCCAGTTTGCGACATTTGATACATATTACCAGAAAATTCAAAATCAATATCCCAATCATCCATTACCCCACCTGTTTTACGCAATAAAAATTTACTGGGAGCATTTTCCGGTTACCCCCCAAAGCAGTCAGCACGCCCTATATTTGGATCAAATCAACCGCTCAATAGAAAAGTCAGATAAACTGTTAGAGCAAGACGGACAAAATACCGAGGCTGTCTTTATCAGCCTGATGTCCCGTCTTTTATTGATGCAATATTATTCCGATAACCAACAACCGTCGAAAGTTATACCTTATGTGCTAAGAACCTACCAGCTCACCCGAAAAGGGTTTGATTTAACCGAAGAATTTGCTGATTTTAATTTCTCTACCGGATTATACAATTATTACATCGAAGCCTACCCGGAAAAACATCCGGTGTACAAACCCATAGTCTACTTTTTCCCTAAAGGGGATATTGATTTTGGATTAAGACAATTGGAATATACCTGGAAACATGGAATATTTTTAGATGCTGAAGCATTGTCCTTTCTGGTATATATTAGCCTGAACTTTGAGGCCGATTATAAAAAAAGTATCCGCTATACAAAAGAATTGCATAAAGAATACCCCAATAACCCTTTATATCTTTCGTACCGGATAACCAACCTGTTACTGATGGAGCGATATCATAGCGCTGAACAACTTGTAGATACGTTGAAAAACAATCCTTTTTCGAATGATTTTTTCCAAATGATGGTACAAATTTATCAAGGAATCCTTCAGGAGAAAAAATATAATAATGAAACAAAAGCTGAACAACATTATTGGAATGCAATAAAGCTTTCAGGGAAATATGTGCCTTTTGCTAATGGGCGATTATCTTATGCTTACTACGGTTTGTCAAGGATTTATATAAATAAAAATCCGAAGTTATCGAAGAAATACAGAGACAGGGCAAAAGATTTATCCAGTTATCAACATTTAACTTTTGATTAACAGATAATTTAAGTTTTCGAGCGGAATCAAAAACAGTTAGGTTTTATTTGACTTGCCAACATTTATTAGCTAAATTGTATTAAAATTTTTAGCATTATGCACCGCCAACCACATATATTAATTGTTGATGATGATAGAAGCTTATTAATTAATTCGCAAACTATAACTTTACAATAAAAATTTGTAACTTGAATCAATTAAAAAAATATTATTTCATTTAAAATCATTAGATATGAAAAAGCTATACCTGTTTTTAATACTTATTTCTGGCTTTTTTACCGTTAAAGGCCAGTTTGTCCTACAACATCAAACACATGTAATGCGTTCGGGCGACGAACATTTTTTTAATATCTGTAACACTGTTGAGGAGGGCCCTTCAGGTTCTGCCCAGGTTTGGGATTTCTCCCTGCTTGAAACAAAATCGCAACTTACCAGCTATATGTACCCATCGGAAAAAACAGCCCATAATTTAGATATCCCTGAGGCAGATGCTGTGTTGGAAGAGTTTGAAACCCAGTTTTATTTCAGAACATCATCCCATATGATTGAGCAATATGGAACCGTTTCAAAAAATAATACCATTACCCGGTACGATAAACCATTCGTAAAAATGATTTTCCCTTTTGGCTATGGAGATATCTATTCAGGTGATTTTTCCGGAACAGTTGAAGGGAACAATAATTACAGGGCAACATTTACCGGAAGTTATACCCTCGAAGCAGATGCATACGGAACATTAATCTTACCCAATAAAACCTATCATAATGTTGTTCGGATAAAAACCTACAAAGAACAATGTTACAACAATAGCTCATGTAATTGTGGAACAATTTCGTATAAATGGTACGTAAAAAACATCCGCTATCCATTGTTAACCATCATTAAAACACACTCTTCCTCAGGTGAAAAAGTGATAAAAACCGCTTATTATTCAAAAACTAAAGAGCGTAAAACAGAAGAAAATAATGATCCTTTATGGGATGAAATGATTCAAGCCAAAATTTATCCCAACCCGTTTGAAAACGAGTTTAAAATTGATTATCAGTTAGCTGAAAATTCAGATGTTACCATAGAAATTTACGATAATTCAGGGAGAAAAGTACATACAATACATAAGATATCCCAAAAAGCAGGATATTATAATGAAATTATTAAAAATGATGATATTGGAGAACAGTTAGGTATGTATCATATCAGGATTGTTGCTGGCGAGAGTCAAATTTCTAAAACCATTGTAAGGGGTAAGTAAAAATTAGCATATACTTTAAACCTGAAGGTTTTTAATAGAACACAGATTCAATTAACTGAATTCGCTGATTGAGCAGATAAACACCGATATATTAAAATAGAAATGTAACCTATACCCTATTTTTACGATTCAATTGACAGAAATGCAATTATTGTAAAACCGAAACAACCATTTTTCGATTGGTTAAAATAAAATTTTTCAGGATGAAGAGCCAATCATGACTTTAGATGAAAATAATATCTGCCTGATAAGAGAAATGGATAGTAATGAACAAATATTACAATGGATTAAGAAAAATTTTGATCATATTTTTTTAAATGAATTAAACAACCGGTGCACTGACGAAAATGTTTGGCCACAAAAAAGAATCTATAAAATGTTTTCAGAATGGTTTGATATTGAAATTAATTCAATGATCATAGACCTGGAAGATTTTCCGGTAACTAAAGAGTACATAAATTTAAATAAAAAATCAAATTTGCTAAATTAACAAACTAACTTAAAAACACATAAAAGATATCCTTATCCTGTTTAATTACTCATAACGTAATACATCAGCAGGGTTTGTTTTAACAATTTTAATAAGATGGTAACTTACAGCAAGTGTAACGAGCCCTAAAATGATGATTATTGTGTAAATTATTGAAGAAACAGAAAATCCCTGCATAAATGAAAAATTGTTTACCCATTTATTAAGTAAATAAAATGCTATTGGAGTAGTTATAATCAAGGCTAATGCAATCCAGGGAATAAAATCATTAAGAATAAATTTAAGAATAGAGTATATACTTGCTCCATGAACCTTGCGAATACAAATCTCTTTCATTTTATTCATGATAAAAAGGGATGTAAAAGCCCATACTCCCATAAATGAAATAATTAAGCCAATAATGGTTAATCCGATAAGAATATTCATTAATCTTTCTTCTGATTTATACATATTATCAAACTTATCACCTAAAATGTAATAATCTGGCAGATAATCAGGCATATTTACATAGAGAACTCCGGTTATTTTATTGATCAATTCTTCAGAAACAATCGTTTTGATATTTACAATCAAATCTCTTGAACCAGCTCTTTTTTGGATAATCAAAATTGGCTCTAAAGGATGATGCAATGATTTAACATGAAAATCTTTAACAACACCAATAATAGTATATAATTCTTCTTCAAATTCAATTTGTTGATCTAAAATCTTTTTTGTGCCAACTTTATCTAATACCCTTTCGTTTATAATCATATATTTTTGTCTCTGAGTATTCATATTATTATCAGAAAAATTACGTCCCTTGATCAAATGGAGTCCAAGTGTATTTATGTAATGATTATCAGCTCTAATAATATTACATTCATAATAATTTTCAGAAGAATTTTTTAGTTTAAACTCTGAAACAGGCATTCTGTTCCCGGGAATTTGTTTAGAAAGCGTAACATCTTTTACAAAAGGAAGTTTTAACAACTGTTCCTGTACAATTTCCAGTTTTGATTGTAATTCAAAAGGGATATTGGTAAAAACAACCACTTGCTTTTTATCAAAACCTAAATCTTTGTGTTTTAAGTATGAAATTTGGCTATGAATTTCCAAAAGAGATATGATAAGCATTATCGCAATAGCAAACTGAAAACATGTAAGAATTTTATAAAGCAAAGATTTTCTGCTTTTCCCATATTTTAATAATCCCGAAAATACTACCAATGGAGATAAGGATGACAGGTATAACGATGGATAACTACTGGTAACGACAGCAATAGCAAGAAAAATAGCTACAAAAATTAAAATAACCTGTCGGTTTATAATTAAAATATCTTGTCCCTCAACTCCCATAAGTTGAACAATAAAATGTTTACCTATAAAAGATATTATAGTAATAGCAAGAATACAAGAAATAGCAATAATAACCGTAACTTCTAAAAAAACCTGTTTAGAAATTTGTCCCCGCGTAGCACCCAGTATTTTTTGAACGCCAATTGTTTTTGACCTTTTTTCTGAGGTTGCAATATATATATTTGTAAAATTAATGGTAGAAATTAATATGGCAAAAAAAGCAAGAAGAATATTTAACCTTACATACATAATATCGCCATTAATTCCCAATTCATATGAGAGTTTTGAGTGCAGGTGAATATCCTTTAATGGCTGTAGGTAAGGAATAATTTCTCTTTCATTATTCTCCTTTTCCTGGTCATAGTATTTATAAAGATTACTGGTTATATCGGTTATGTTATTTTCAATCGTTCGGATATCGGTTCTTTTATCAATTTTTAAGTAAGTAAAAAAGCTTCCACCCTCATAAAACAATGCCCTGTTTTTATCAATTGTTGATAATGAAATGAACATGTTAAATGAAAAATGTGAGTTTTGTGGAAAATCTTTTATTATTCCAACCACTTCATAATTTTTCCCATTAATTTGAATCATTTTATTTAATGGAGAGCTCGTACCAAAAATTTTTTTGCCAAATTTTTCTGTTAATATCACTGTGCCAGGCGCAAAAAAACGTTCATTGCCACCAAAGATAAAATCTGGATTAAATACAGAAAAAAAAGCCTGGTCGGTAAACGCAATCTCTGATTCGGAAATTTTTTTATTATCTGCCTCAATAATTGAAGTGCGCCAATAAGGTAGAATTCGTGTACAAGCTTCTATCCCTGAAATATCTTGTTTTATTTGAGAAGCGACATTATGAATAATGCCTGCTGACTCATTTGATTCCCCATTTTCAAAGTTGCTTTTAACAACTAACCTGTAAATATAATCTGCATCTTCAAAATGATTGTCAAAACTGTATTCATATCTAACATAAATGGCAATTAAAAATGTAACAACAAGAGACATGGTTAATCCAATAATATTAATAAATGAATTTATTCCATCACTCTTTAAATTTCGAAAGATTATTTTAAAAATCTTTAAATGCATTGGTAATTATATGTTTATATATTTTGAGTATAAACTATTTTTATTAAGGATTAATTCTTCAGGCTTTCCAATTTCAGCGATTTTGCCATTTTTAAGAGAGCTAATATAATCAATTTTTAAATATTCATTATTGTTATAACAGGTCAGAAGTCCTTGGATAATTTCAGTTTATATAAGCTTTTTCCTAACTTAAACTTTAAATTGGGATTTTTACCGGAATAGGCATTAATCAAAGTATCCAATACAAGACTTTCAGCCACTAA
>JASGMZ010000150.1 GCA_030156305.1 Bacteroidales bacterium
CTTAAGGTGGCTATAGCAGTGGGGTTCCACCTCTTCCCATTCCGAACAGAGAAGTTAAGCCCGCTAGCGCCGATGGTACTGCATAAGTGGGAGAGTAGGTCGTCGCCGATTTTATTGAAGCCTCAATCATTGTGATTGAGGCTTTTTTTACTTAATAATTCATTAATTGATTGATCTTTCTATACAATTATTATAAAATTTTACTTATTTTTATTTGTAACCAATTACCATTCATTTCGTAATTTTATTAGTAACCAAAATCTTTTATTTTGAAAGGGTTTTTACAAAAACTATTCATTCCAGTTTTATTTATTGTTTTCTTTTTATTTGTTAACACCTGTAAAGATGGAGAAAGGGAATCATCTGTTTCTATGAATTCATTAGAACGAATTCAGAAACGAGGTAAAATTATTGCCGTAACTGATTTTAATTCTACGAACTATTTTATTTATAGAGGTGAGCCCATGGGATATCAATATGAATTATTAAAGTTGCTTGCTGAACACCTGGATGTCGATCTTGAAGTAGTAGTAGAAAATGATGTGAATAGAAATTTCGAGATGCTCCTTGATAAAGAATGTGATATTATTGCCATCAATTTAACTAAAACAAAAGACCGAAGTAAAATAATAGATTTTACGACTCCTCACAGTCAGACTAAACAGGTTTTAGTACAACGAAAACCAGATAATTGGAGAGAATTAACAAAAGATGAGATAGATTCAAAATTAATTAGGAATCAACTGGATTTAGCCAATAAAGTTGTATATGTTCAAAAAGGAACTTCGTATGCTGAGCGGATAAAAAATTTATCTGATGAAATAGGTGACAATATTATAATTATTGAAAAAGCAGATTTGGAAGTTGAACAATTGATTGAACTGGTAGCAAGTGGAGAGATTGATTATACTGTTGCTGATGAAAATATAGCAATGGTTAATCAAACGTATTATCCAATTCTTGATATTGAAACAGCTATAAGTTTTCCTCAAAGTTTAGCCTGGGGAGTTAGAAAAGAAGACGATTCTTTAAAAATGGCTATCAATAAATGGCTTAAAGATTTTAAAAAAACATTAGATTATGCACTTATCTATAATAAATATTTTAAAAGTACTCGGTCTGCAAAAATTATTGAAAGTGAATATTATACCATAACGAGTGGTAAAGTTTCGGCTTATGATGATTATATCAAAGAATATAGTAAAATTATTAATTGGGATTGGAGGTTAGTTGCATCTTTGATTTATCAGGAATCGAGGTTTAAATCAAATGTTAAATCATGGGCTGGAGCTTATGGTTTAATGCAATTAATGCCAACTACTGCCAAGAGATTTGGGGTAAATAAAAATTCATCGCCAAAAGAAAATATTAAAGCTGGGATTAAATTTATAAAATGGCTTGATAAAAGATTTGAGGACAGAGGAATTACAGATGAAGAAGAGAAAATTAAATTTATTTTAGCTTCTTATAATGTAGGGTTGGGCCATATTTTAGATGCCAGAAGGCTTGCAGAAAAATATGGAAAAGACCCAGATGTGTGGGAAAATAATGTGGATGAATTTATTTTAAAAAAATCAGACCCGGAATATTATCATGATCCTGTAGTAAAGTATGGATATTGCCGCGGGTCAGAAACTTATCAATATGTTTATCAGATTTTAGATAGATACGAACACTATAAAAATATTTTGCCTAAAGAATAGATTATAACAGGTTTATCTTCTTAACGACCTCTAAAAATTCTGACATAATCATTGCTGTAGCTCCCCAGATAACTAATTCTTTGGGTTTATAAATAGGAGCAGTAAAAGCTAACTCACCATCATGAAATTTTTGTAAGGTGCAATTTTCAGGGTTAAGCAAATCTGAAAGAGGGATTTCAATAATTTTTTCTACTTCGATTGGGTCACGCTTAAATTTTGGAATTGTGGCATAAAAACCTACTGACGGAAGGACATAAAAGTTACTAACCGGAATATGTAGTGGTGTTAATTGTCCTAAGATATTTACTTTTTCAGGATCTATTCCTATCTCCTCCTTACTTTCTCTTAAGGCTGTATACTCAAGCGTAGGGTCCCCGAGTTCAAACTTTCCTCCAGGGAAAGAAATCTGCCCACTGTGAGCCCCTTCATATTCCGTTCGTTTAATGCAAACAGTATATAACTGGTTTTTTTTAGGGAATAGAAGAATTAAAACTCCTGCATTACGCCTTTTGGAAGAAGTTTTAAAAGGCCTGCGGAAGTTGGGTGCCATTTTTTTATGAGCTAGTTCCCCGGGTAGTTCTCTTTTAAACTCTTCCTTTAATTGGTTAAAAAAATCTTTATACATTAATACGGACAATAAACTTCTTTCAAATAAAATAATACACTAATAGAAATTATTTTCTAAATTTTCTAATAAATTCTTCTACTTCAGGAACACCTCCCTGGTAAATTAAATATCCGTTATAAGGTTCTTTGCGGGTTATTTCATCATTTACCGGAGTTAACATAATCTCTTTTACTTTTTGTGGGTCATCGGTTTGTCCCAGAGCCCAACCCAGCTTAATATAAGCAACTTCAGGCAACATGTTTTCAGCTGGGATAACTCCTTTATCCATTAAATCACGCCCAGTATCGTAAACAAACATATGTACATAACCCCACAGCGTTTGTACGGTCATATAAATGTGTACTCCTTTTTTGGTAGCTCGTTCAATGGCATCATATAATGGTTTATTAACATGCCCTAGTCCTGTTCCTGCAATTACAATTCCTTTATATCCATTATCAACCAACATATCAATAATATCAGGCTGCATGTTGGGGTAATAGTATACAATGGTAACTTTTTCTTCAAAAAAGGGTAAGATGGTTGCTTTTTTATCTTTTCTTCTGGGGTTATAATTTTTTTTAATCGGCTTAACCTCTCCCCATTTAACGGTTGCCAATGGGACATCCCCAACGGTACGGAAAGTTGACCGGTACGAAGAGTGCATTTTTCTTACCCGTGTACCACGATGTAAGAATCCATAATCATCAGATGTGGGGCCAAACATACAAACCATAACTTCAGCGATATCTGAATGTGCTGCGGTATATGCAGCATGAATTAAATTTAGTGCTGCATCGGATGATGGGCGATCGGATGATCGTTGTGAACCAACCAATACGATAGGAACCGGCGAATTTTGAACCATGAAAGTTAATGCTGCAGCAGTATGGCCTAAAGTATCCGTCCCGTGCCCGATAATGATGCCGTCAATTCCTTTTTCAATTTCTTTGCCTATGGCAATAGCTAAAGATTTATACTGCTCGGGCCCCATATTTTCGCTAAAAACAGCAAAAAGTTTTTCGGTCGTCAGATTGCAAATATCGGCTAGTTCAGGAACCGCTCCGTAAAGCTCTCCGGGTGAAAATGCCGGTATTACAGCTCCCGTCCGGTAATCTAATCGCGAAGCAATGGTCCCTCCTGTTCCAAAAAGTTTTACATTACGTTTATCTTTAGCGTAAGGAAATTCTTTTTCGGGAATTTTATAATTGGCTTTTTGGTATCCCGTTTCTTTCATGTCGGTAATCGTTTTAATATCAATCCCAATATTATAACCGGTAGCAATTTTTAAAACAATGTGTTGGTCATCATCATTTTCCGACCGTGGTAATACTGTTCCCTGAAAACTTCCTCTGGTTGTTTTTATATTGGTTTGGCCCCAAACACGTACATTATATTTTTTTAAAACTTCTAATGCTTTGCCTTTATATCCTTGAAAAATATCTTCGCTCATTTTACTTATTTTTAATCGTTAAAAATGATATTAATTTTGTTCTATGGCTTTCGCTAATTTCTCTGGAGCGATGTTTCCTACAGCTGTTTTTTGGAGTTCGCCCATAATCCAGTGTACGGCCGCGTTATCGTTTTTTGATTGTTTGATTTCTTTAAATTTTTCTTTTAAAAATGGAATTTTGGATAAAATTTCTTCTTTGGGTAGTGGTTTAAAGTGGATACTTGTCAGTATCGATTCAAAATCCATCTTAGGATATTGATATACGATAGGAAGCATTTTTTTGCTTAACTGAATTTCGAGTTTTTTATCTATTAAAAATTTGAATAAATCATAGATTTTAGAATACTCGAAAGTGTTTGTAGATTTATAATGACCTTCGACAAATTTTAGCTTGTGCCCAATAAATGTCCCAATAAATTTTGGATCAATTTTTAAATCTTTTATGATTTTTTCAATCAATGGATACAGATTGTTTCTTAGAATATAATTGTACGTATCTTCCGGAATGTCCCATTTTTTCATTTGATTATAGCGATCCACCACTTCTGTGGGTAATTTTTTTCTTAAATTTTCAATATAATCAGTTGCTAATGGAATTGGAGCAGAATCGGTATCAGGATACATTCTATCGGCTCCGGGCAATACCCGTTCAAAAATTGTTGTCCCGTCAGTAAATGATTTTCGGGTTTCGTTGGGTACCCCTTCAAAAGCCATTAGACAACGTTCTTCAATAGTTTCTAATGCAGTGGATATATCTTCATCGGGTGCCCAGAAAATAATTTGAGCGTCCTCCCTATCTGCATTAAAAAGGGATTTTAGTTTGTCGAAATTTTCGGGAATAACTTTTGGTTCCAGCTCTTCCGAATGAACCATGTTTGGCTCTTCGAGACAAGCAATAACTTTTAAGCGGTCTGAAATTTCGTCGGCAAATATTTTTCCCGGCTGAGTAAAATGGGATAGAATGGATTTAAATCCCGGCAGGTTGACGGCAATGATTCTGTATTTGTCTATTAATCCATTTGTTATAGGCTCATATTTTAAATCATAATCCCGATAATCAATCTCCTGATGTTGGATTTTCCATTTCGAAGGATCTTTAATTTTGTCGGTTAGTTTTTTTCTTACATTTAATAATGCCCACTGCCTGAAAGCTTCATTATGTGATAACTCTGGTATGAGTTTATTATACGAAACCCCTTTAACTTCAACTCTTGTTCCTCCTTTACAACTTACATTTACATCTTCTCTTCCAGCGCCACTTCCGGTTCTCACTTTCCCGGTACTTCGGTTTAAAAAGCGGATATATTCAGCTGCTTCTTTTAATTCATCCGGGGTAAACATATCAGGATAAGTAACCGTTTCGATTAAGGGCATCCCTAAACGATCGGTTTTATAAATTCTGGTATGTCTTATATCGGAAATTTCACGGCAGGAGTCTTCTTCAATGCTTAATTGGATTAATCGCACTTTTTTGTTTTTTAATGGGATTTCTCCTTCTACACCCAAAATAGCGGTACGTTGAAAACCGGTAGGGATACTTCCGTCTAAATACTGTTTGCGGGTAATATGAACTTCGCCAACAATGTTAAGTTTACAAAGTAATGAGATTTCTAATGCTTTCTCAAGTGCTTCTTTGTTGATTTTGAAGGGAGGAGTATCGTCTATTTCGTATGTACAGGCTGTTTCGTTATTGATACGATAAATTATTTCTTTTTTTGTTTTAAATTCCATCAAGGCTGTTCCGTCATATTCTCCTAACTCACTTAAAGTAGGCCGCATATGGCGGATTATTTCTGCATCATATTCGTCATCTTTGTGATAAATACCCGCAGGGCATCGACAAAATAATTTTTCTTTGGTATTTAATTGTTGATGTACTTCTAACCCTGATTTAAATCCTATTCGTTGGTAATCCGCTTTTTTTGCTTTTTTTCTGGTTACATAACCAATTTCTTTTTTTGTTTTTTCATAATTCTGTTTAGGATCGAAAGAGGAAGAATCAGCAGATGTATTTGTTTTCATAATGTGTAACTTGTTGTTTTGTAGTGTGATATATTTTTTAAAAACTAAATTTTACCGGTTTCAAAGTCCGTTAAATTAGTAAAAAAAATGCGAGATAAGAAATTTAGTTTAATCAGGATATAAACAGGATGATTTTTACTATTCGAAACGGATGGTTTTTTCAGGGCTTAATTTTGAAATAATATAGGATGGAATAACTAGCATTAATACGGTAATAGCCAGTGTTCCTAGATTTAATCCCAGAATATGCCACAGTTCTAAATTAATCGGAACGGCTTTAAGATAATATGACGAAGGATCAAGCGAGAAAAGTTGGAATTTTAATTGGATGAAACAAATAGCAATTCCTATGATATTCCCCCAAAATAATCCTTTGGATATTAAAAATGCCGATTGATATAAAAATATTTTCCGTATAGACCAGTTTTTTGTGCCCATGGCTTTTAGTATTCCTATCATATTAGTACGTTCAAGAATCAGGATTAATAATCCGGAAACCATATTAAATCCTGCCACAGCTGTCATTAGAATTAAGATAATCCATACATTCATATCGGTTAAATTTAACCAATCGAACATTTGTGGATATTTTTCTTTAATGCTTTGTACTTTAAGCTTGGCACCACTGGGATCAAATTGAAAACCTACAATATCTCGAATTTCACGAGTAATATAATCTATTTGTGAAAATTCGTCAAGAATGACTTCGTAACCACTGATTTGATTTTTTTCCCAATTGTTTAAACGCTGAATATGTCCTAAATCAACGAGAATGAATTTTTCATCAAATTCAGCCAGGCTTGTATTATAAATACCTGAAATAGAGAATACTCTCATTCTTGGCGGTTCCTGGATGAAATAGGCTGCAATTTTATCGCCAGGTTTTAATTTAAGTAAATTAGCAATGTGCTCGGAAATTATAATTTGGTCAGTTTTCGACGTATCGTTTACTCTAAAGGTTTTACCGGCAACCATATTACGTTCAAAAAAAGTCCAGTCGAAATCAGAACCTACCCCTTTTAAAACAACACCATGTATATCTTCCGATTTGGTTTTTATGATTCCGGCTTTCATTCCAAATTGTTGAATTTGCTTAACTCCTTTGAGGTTTTTTATGTCCTCAAAAAAGAGTTGGTCTTTATTTATTGGAACCGTTTCATAAGAGATATTCGTGTCGTAATTAATAATTTGAATGTGTGATCCGAAGCCAATTAATTTATTGCTAATTTCTTTTTTAAACCCAGAGGCAATAGCTACAGCCAAAATCATTACAGCAAGTCCCAGCGAAATACCAATTACAGCAATCGTCACAATAGGCTGTGAAATGCCTTTTTTCTCTTTCTTTTCGGTTAATAGTCGTTTAGCAATAAAAAGCTCAGTATTCAAAATGCTGTATTTTTATGTTTTCACAAATGTAGTAAAATTAAAATTTTAAAAAATAAACCGTATCGGTTAAAAATAATCAATCATTTTTTAGGTAAAGTAATTAAAATTTATGATTTGAGAAGAAAATTATTAATTTAGGACTCTTAATCAAACCAGGGATAAACATCCATACAATGAAGTTCACAAAAATGGAATGAATATAACATGGATGTTCCACAAGGACAATTAATTAACTAAAAATATATTCGTGTGAAAAATT
>JASGMZ010000151.1 GCA_030156305.1 Bacteroidales bacterium
TCTCCCCTTTAAAGGGGAGAAATCTTCGATTAATTCTTCTACCAACCCGTTAAGTTTCGTAGTGCTTTCAATCAAAGATTCTTTCCCTTTTAAGGGAAAATCCCGACAGGGGAAAGGGTCAAAACACTAAAAATTAACAATGAATACTCAATGTTATACCTATTTTATGTCATAAGATGATGTTATACAGGGAAATAGGTATTTTATTAGCGACTCCTTGTAAAAGCCTATATATCTGACTTTTCAAATAGTTTTTAGGCATTACATGGAGTATTCGTTTAAATTTATTTGTGTTTCCCTTATTTCATCGTTAAATTTGACTAAAAGCTTAAACTAAGAATGAAAAATTTACGAATAAGTGGGAAAGAGATGCGCAGAATTGGCTTTCAGTCTGATATGTTAATAAGTCAGGCCCAAAAGATTATTTATAAATATTACAACAAAACGCCCAAAGTTGAAATTCTTCAGCTACTCGAAGATATTATCCAAAACCCTGAAAATTATAATAATCATGAATATTTCAGCAAACTTGCTGAGCAATTAATTCAAACACCAAAACACAATAAACAAGAAATAAAAATTTCTTCATCACCTCTTCCTTACAAAATCTTTGGCAAAGAGGGCATTGATGAAGGTTCATTACAGCAGATGGATGTAGCCATGCGGCTACCCATAACCGTAAAAGGGGCTTTAATGGCCGACGCACACCAGGGATATGGTTTACCTATTGGTGGTGTTCTGGCAACAAAAAACGCCGTTATTCCTTATGGTGTAGGAATGGATATCGGTTGCCGGATGTATTTGTCGGTTTATGATTTACCACCTGAAATTTTAGAAAAAGATAAAACCCGTTTAAAAAAAATCTTAATCAACGAAACCCGTTTTGGAAAGGATGAGTTTAAACAACCTGTGGATCATCCGGTATTAACACGAAAAGAGTTTAGTGAAATTCCATTTTTAAGGTCATTACACGCTAAGGCTTATAAACAGATAGGTACTTCCGGACACGGGAATCATTTTGTAGATTTAGGTACTTTAGAAATAAAAGATGCAAAGAATGAATGGAATTTACCAGCAGGTATTTATTTTGCCGTACTCTCCCACTCCGGATCTCGCGGGATGGGCGCCGAAATTGCCAGGCATTATACACGTATTGCCAAAGATATTTGCCATCTGCCCAAAGAAGCAACCGCCCTTTCGTGGTTAACCCTCGATACACAGGAAGGGCAGGAATACTGGCAGGCAATGAATCTGGCAGGAGATTATTCAGCCGCTAACCACGAACAAATTCACCAACGGCTCTCCGTCGCTTTAGGTGAAAAACCATTATTTAAGGTTGAAAATCACCACAATTTTGCATGGAAAGAAAGACTGGAAGATGGCAACGAGGTTATTGTTCACCGCAAAGGAGCCACCCCGGCACAAAAAGAAGTTCTGGGCATGATACCGGGTTCAATGGCCAGTACTGCTTTTATGGTAAGAGGCCAAGGAAATGCAGAATCTATAAGTTCGGCTGCACATGGTGCCGGAAGAGTTATATCGAGGAAAGCAGCGAAACAAAAAATCTCAAAAGAAGAAATGCAGCAATATTTAAACAAGCTTAATATAACATTAATAGGCGGTAATACCGATGAGGACCCACATGTATATAAAGATATCCATCAGGTGATGGAATATCAGAAAGATTTAGTTGAGATACTGGCTACATTTAATCCGCGGATAGTACGAATGGCATAATAAAAAACTTCCGGCACAAAAGGTATCCGGAAGCTTTTTTAGTCATTCTTTCGTTTCAATAACAGGGCAATGATTCTAACTCCTGCTGTAAAGCATCACTATTCTCAGATGTTAATGCAGGACAATCATGATCCAAATAATCCTCAATTGCATTTTTAAATGCAATACATTTATCATTATTAAACGGATCTGCTGCATAATCCAATCCTGTATTCGTATAATTGGCCAAAAGCTCTGTACAATTAACAGGATTATCTTCGGAGCATTAAGTTGAAAAAAATGTTAATGAAAACATGGTTAAAATTAGAATAGCAAGTTCTTTTTTCATAATATTAAAATTTTTAGGTCAATTTGATTAAAATTACAAAAAAATTAAACACTAATAGTCAGGCAGTTAATGAGAATTTACATTTCTGCATTAATTTTTCAACTTGCACCACAATTTAAGCAATAATTATCCTTTTCGGAATGAATTATTCGATAATGAATTGTACCTTTTATTTTAAACTTCTCCTTTTTCTCAAGTCTAAAACCTAATCATTTTTATTACATTTACAGCTTATAAATATTATAGTACCTTAAATATATGAAAAAGATAGCATTACACTGGCAAATCCTAATCGCTTTTATTCTGGCCATTTTATTTGGTATTTTTCTTAAAGAGTATGTAAATTATGTATCCTGGATGGGCGATATATTCCTTCGCATGCTTAAAATGATTGTTATTCCTTTAGTTTTAAGCTCGGTTATTTCGGGAATAGTGAATATTGGTAGTGAGGGCAGTTTCGGAAAACTTGGATTAAAAACCATTGCCTATTATTTAGCCACAAGTTCTCTTGCCATTATTGTCGGATTATTTATGGTAAATATTATACAACCCGGAGTTGGAATGGATATCACATCTATTGCGGTTGAAGAACCCATTAGTATTGACAGGCCCAGCATGGGAGATATCTTTATTGGAATTGTTCCGGAGAATATTTTTTATGCAATGGCCAATAATGATTTTCTTGCTATTATATTCTTTGCTATTATAGCCGGTATATTTATTAGTAAAATTGATAAAAAAAGTAATATCATTCTGGCTGATTTCTTCAATGCATTTTTTGAGCTGTTTATGAAAATCACCATGTTTATTATTAAACTTGCGCCTTTTGGAATATTTGGCTTAATTGTAAAGGTGGTAGCAGAACAAAAAGATTTTGGCAATATGGTTGCCAGCCTGGGATTATTTATGTTAACCGTAATTGGAGGTATTTTAATCCATTCATTAATAACATTGCCTTTGCTTACCCGGTATATAGGAAAAGCAAAACCATTTAAACATTTAAGCAATGTAAAAACTACGCTTATTACCGCTTTCTCTACTGCATCCTCAGCAGCAGCGCTGCCACTTAACATGAAAGAAACTAGTGAAAAATCAGGGGTTTCGCATAAAATAACAAATTTTACATTACCCATTGGAACAACGATTAATATGGATGGCACGGCTATTTATATTGCAGCAGTGGTAATGTTTATTGCGCAGGCCAAAGGGGTTGATATGGGGTTAAAAGAACAGGTATTAATTCTAATTACTGCCTTAATGTCGAGTATTGGTACCGCAGGGGTACCTATGGCCAGTTTGGTTATTATTACCATTATATTAGAAGTTCTTGGATTACCCCTTGAACTTATGGCTTTAATACTACCGGTCGATAGAATATTAGACATGTTCCGAACTACAGCCAATGTATGGGGCGATAGTTGTGGTGCAGTTATTATTGCAAAATCAGAAGGAGAAGTACTCAATGTTTAACTTAAAGCAAGTTTATTCGCAAGTGACCTTTGCTTTATTTACCATTATATTAGAAGTTCTTGGATTACCCTTTGAACTTATGGCTTTAATACTACCGGTTGATAGAATATTAGACATGTTCCGAACTACAGCCAATGTATGGGGCGATAGTTGTGGTGCAGTTATTATTGCAAAATCTGAAGGAGAAGTACTCAATGTTTAACTTAAAGCAAGTTTATTCGCAAGTGACCTGTTTGATTTTAGCCTGTCAATCCCATCGTTCGTCTCAAAATGAAAATTGCAACAGAGTAGTTATTCTATAAAATTGTATGCTCAAACCTGGCATTTAGGGTATAAAA
Organism: Bacteroidales bacterium; assembly: GCA_030156305.1. Lineage (GTDB taxonomy): Bacteria > Bacteroidota > Bacteroidia > Bacteroidales > UBA12077 > UBA12077. Next base: position 3,874 of record JASGMZ010000151.1, read on the forward strand.
TATTATCTTAGCCTAATACCTAACCTGATTAATAAAATAATCAACTGTAACTTGAGAAGCATAAATAATTATTAAATTAGAATGAAAATAATATCTTGGAATTGCAATATGGCTTTCCGTAAAAAAGCGGAGTATATTTTGACTGAGCATCCGGATATTTTAATTGTCCCTGAATGTGAGCATCCAGATAAATTAATTTTTAAATGTAAAGGTCAAAAACCCAAAGATTTATATTGGTTTGGGCAAAACCCTAATAAAGGTCTTGGAATATTTTCATATTCAGACTTTAAAATAAAACTTCTAAATATTCATAATCCAGAGTTTAAATACATTTTGCCTTTATCTGTAAAAAACAAAAATATAGAACTAATATTGTTTGCAATTTGGGCACAAAAACCCCAAAATCATGACTGCTATACAGAGCAAATTTGGAACGCAGTTCACTTTTATAGTGACTTATTGGATAATAAGAATGTAATTCTTGCAGGAGATTTTAATAGTAGTTCAATTTGGGATAAAACAAACAGAGTTTATAACCACACAAATCTTGTCGATTTTTTAAAAAATAAAAACATTCATAGTACATATCATAGTTTTTTTAATCAGGAACAAGGAAAAGAAAGTGCCCCCACTTTATTTATGCACAGAAAAATTGATAGGCCATATCATATAGATTTTTGTTTTGCATCAAATAATCTGATTAAAAAGATGGATAGTATTAAAATTGGGAGATATAAGAATTGGGCAATGCATAGTGACCATATACCTTTAATTGTAACATTTAAAATATAAAGATGGATAATTAATAGCCCAGATAGCACCTATTATACTTACAACCGTAACGTTTCCATTGACAACCAAATAGTAGTAGAAAAAAATATTATCTTTGTTTCAGTTGACAAAAATCACTATTAAAACATAACATTCCCGTTTAAAGCTAAATAAAATAGAAATGAAAATATCAAAATTAAGCATCAGTGCTGTTATTTTTACGCTACTTCTTATCCTTTGGCCGATATTTTCCTTTATTTCATTGCCAACAGGAATCAGTTTCTCCGAGCAGCTCAACTCAATACAGCAAAATATGGGATTATATATCCTAAACTTTGTCATTGCATTTTTAATTGCTCCTGCCCTGGTTTTTATGCTTTTTGAACTATATAAAAAAATAACAGGCAATCCATGGAATATAACAGCTAAAATTGGATTTATCCTTTATGGCTTATTTATTTTAGTTGTAAATATTTCCTACGGTTCACAATTTTTATATCTTCCTTTTATAATCGATGCTAAACCTGAAAGCTCCGTAATAAACTGGTACTTTTATAATGGCCATTCAACGGTTATTTTAATCAATCAAACCGGATATCTTCTGTGGAGTATTGCCACCTTAATAATCTTTTCACGGTATATTTTCAAAAGTAGTTTAGCATTTTTTATCGTAAAAATACTTACACTTGCTGCGCTAACTCAGCTTGTAGCAACCATTGGCTTATATCTTAACCAGCCCAACCTTAGTATATTAACATTTTATAGTGGCATTCTGTTAATTCCTACAGGAATTTTAATCATTATTTATAGTTTTTTAAAGAGTAAAACACCGGCCAATGAAAGTCATTAAAGTTAAATATATTATTGCTATAAGTCTGCTATTCCTGCTTACCGGCTGTTATTACGACCATCTTATGCTCATACCTGATTATTCACAAGGAATATATACCAACCAGGGAACTATTATTTTTTATTATTCGTTACAAGCGGGCCATCCGCCTAAAGGAATCAGTCGTTTCCCGGATGGAGGAACCCTTAAAGCCGTTTATAAAAATTTTAGTTTGTATGAATTTGATACTATCAGTAAAAAAATCAATAAAATTCATGATTTTGGGAAAATGACCAGTAGCGCATGGCATCTTCATCTATCCTTAGAAAAGGATAAATTATTGTTTAATATTATTCCAATCATGGGCCGTCAATGGCTAACCGAACCGGATACAGTAACCGAAAAATACAACAATCCGCGCATAGGTTTTTATCTTTATGATTTAAAAACAAAAAATCTTAAGAAACTACATTTTGATGGATACGACCCAACTTTATCCCCCGATGTACAACAAATAATCTATAAAAAAAGAGCAGGTGACAGTGTTTCTATATGGCATTTGCAACTTAAAACCATGGAAAACAAACAAATTGTCCTGGTAGATACCCTATCTGTTTTTTCACCTCTGTTTTGGATAAACAATAACCAACCGGGTATTCGTATAAGGAACAAACAGTACACCCTTGATTTAGAAACGGGTTATATTAATCCCTTACAAAAAGAGATTGACCTTTATACAAACAATGCATCTATTACTAATATAAAAAAATTAACCCATGAGTTAAACTTTAAAGATTGTGGTTTTGAATTATCGAAACATTACCCGGGAAGTAAGCGTCAATATATTGCTGACATTGTTCTTTTACATGGCAATTTAAATTTCCGAAAAGCCATTATTGAAGAATTAGCAGAAGATTTAACGATAAAAGAATTAGAAAATATTATCGAAACCATGGATCGTTATGCAGAATCATTATCCGGATTTGAAAAATCTAAATACATATTTAATGCTGAAGAGACAAAAGATTTTTTAATTCATGAAATAAAAGAAAAAAATAAACATTATGAACATTGAATTGAGAGACCATTTTATTGCACAATGGGAAAAATATTTTGGAAATGCTGAATTACCTGTAGCATTTTATTTTAGTGATGAAGTAAATGATACAGCTATCGTACCTGCAAAAAAGCAATGGAGCTGTTTTATTTGCGATTTAGCAGCAGTACGAAAAGGGAATAATTTATCGTTTAATAAAGCATCGTTGGGTTGTGGTGGTGCCCAAAGATATCTGGGCTACTCGGATAAAATGCGGCCTAATTTTGATTATTTCCTGTCGTGTGGTATTCCCGGAGAATTAGAAGGTGAACGATACAAACGTACTCCCGAAATGGTTCATGAATTGATGAAAAAACATCAAACCATTCCGGCCAACAATCGAAACCTTGTTTTTAAACGATGGGATAAACTCACTGAAAATGACCAGCCGGAAGTAGTGATATTTTTCGCCAAACCCGATGTTTTATCCGGGTTATTTACCCTGGCTAACTTTGACCAAAAAGACCCAAATGGAGGAGCAATTACTCCATTTGCTTCAGGCTGTAGTTCTATTGTTCATTATCCATATATGGAAATGAATCAGAAAAATCCGAGGGCAGTTATTGGCCTGTTCGACACTTCTGCCCGCCCCTGTGTTTCGAAAAATACATTAACCTTTGCGGTACCCATAAAAAAATTCGAAAAAATGATTGCGTATATGGACGAAAGTTTTTTGATCACAGATACCTGGGAAACTATGCGAAAACGAATAAATAGTGCATCTTAGAAAACACCAGTTTTTTTTAGTGGCGTAATAAAAAACGTCAAGAACAAGGCTTGCGAAGAATTGGCAGCCAGGAGTTTACTGA
>JASGMZ010000152.1 GCA_030156305.1 Bacteroidales bacterium
CAAATTCCTTAAAAGGAAGCTGTGTGAATAAATAAAAAATAAGCATTAAAGATATGTTTAGATTTGGAAATTCGGAATATTTGTATTTGTTACTTTTAATACCTGTTTTGGTGTTACTATTTGGCCTAGCTCAATACTACAAAAAGCGAGCTATCCGTAAGTTTGGTGATATGAGTGTGTTGGAGCAACTTATGCCTTTTGTGTCTAAAAGCAGGCCGGTATTAAAATTTATATTTTTTACCATAGCTTTTGTAGCAATAGTTTTTGCTTTGGCAGATCCTCAATTTGGTTCTAAGCTGGAAAAAGTAAAACGTAAAGGTGCCGAGATAATTATTGCTTTGGATGTTTCAAACAGTATGCTTGCCGAAGATATTCAGCCCAACAGGCTGGAGCGGGCAAAACAATCTATCTCCAAGCTAATAGACCGATTGGAAAATGATCGAATTGGGTTGATTGTTTTTGCCGGTGATGCTTATATTCAGGTGCCTATAACTTCTGATTTCTCGGCAGCAAAAATGTTTTTGTCTTCCATCAATACTAATATTGTTTCAAAACAAGGGACATCCATTGGAGCAGCTATTGATTTAGCCATGAATTCTTTTACCCCTGAGACAGAAATGGATAAAGCTATTATAATTATTACAGATGGCGAAAATCATGAAGATAATCCTGTTAAAGCAGCCGAATTAGCTGCAAAAAAAGGAATTAAAGTGCATACCATAGGAATGGGAAGCCAGCGTGGAGCTCCAATTCCGATGAATAAATCGTATGGACAAACAAATTTTTTGAAAGATAATGACGGAAATGTAGTTATTAGTAAACTAGATCAAAAAACACTACAACAAATAGCTTCAGCTGGTGAAGGGATGTTTATAATGGCTTCCAATACCCAGGTAGGATTAAATAAGTTATTCGACGAGATTAATAAAATGGAAAAAGAAGAGATTGAAGAGGTGGTTTATACCGAATTTGAACATCGGTTTCAATATTTGTTAGGGATTGCATTATTTTTTCTTTTGATAGATAGTATCATTCCCGAAAGAAAAAGCAAATGGTCCGATAGTTTTAACTTGTTTAAAATAAACCAGTAACTATGAAACGGAGAAACTCAATTTTGTTAATTATTTTAGCCTTGTTGGCAGTGAATACTTTTGCCCAACAGGAAAGAAAATATATCCGTAAAGGAAATAAAGAATTTGAAAAAGGAAATTTTGATGATTCAGAAGTTTTTTATCGTAAAGCGATAGATAAAAAAGATGATTCGTATAATGCTTCTTTTAATATTGGTGATGCATTATATAAACAAGAAAAATACGATGATGCCATCAATCAGTTTAGTGATTTAACCAATAAGGAGTTGACCAAAGAAGATAAAGCAAAAATTTATCATAATTTGGGAAATGCATTGCTTAATAATAAGAAAATAAAAGAGAGCATTGAAGCCTATAAACATGCTTTACGAAATAATCCTTCGGATATGGAAACAAAATATAACCTGGCTTATGCTCAAAAATTATTAGCACAACAGCAAAAACAGGATCAAAATCAGGATCAGAATAAAGATAAGAACAAAGATAAGAACAAAGATCAAAACCAGAAGAAAAATGACGATCAGCAAGATAAGGATCAACAACAGCAAGATCAAAAGGATCAGCAACAAGATAAAAATCAGCAACAAAAACAGCAGCAACCTGACATTTCAAAGCAAAATGCTGAACGAATTTTGCAGGCTTTAGCCAATGATGAAAAAAAGACACAACAAAAAGTCAAAGAACAAAAAGCAAAAGCTGCGAAGGTAAAAGTAATAAAAAATTGGTAACACGTTTAAAATCAGAATAGATGAAACGGTGGTTTGTGATTATATTATTATTGATGGGAAAATGTTCTGTTGCCCAGGATGTTTCAATAACGGTTTCAGCACCCGGAGTTGTTGAAATGGGACAACGCTTTAGATTAACTTATACCGTTAATACTCAAGCTGATCAGTTTTTGCCCCCTGAGATTAAAAATTTTACTGTTTTGGCTGGTCCAAGTACTTCTACTTCAAGCAATGTAAGTATTATAAACGGAAAAGTAACCCGGTCGTTTGAATTAAAATACACGTATATTCTTGAACCGGTAAAAGAAGGGACCTTTAAAATACAACCCGCAAGTGTTGTGGTTGATAGAGAAAAATATGTATCAAAACCAATAGAAATAGAAGTGGTTAAAGGAGCCCCGGCACAAAACCAGGGAGACGCCCAAACAAAAACGAATCCTCAACAGCAGCATGACCCAAACGTTAGCCAAATAAAAAAATCTGATCTTTATATCAGCATTATTGTTAATAAACAAAAAATTTATCGCGAAGAACATCTCGTAGCTACGATAAAACTTTATTCTCGTTTAAATATTACCCGGCTTGAAAATGCCAAATTACCTTCATTTGAAGGATTTTTGACCCAGGAGCTTGAAACACCACCACTAACCAGTTTAAATCGTGAACAAATTGATAATCAAGTTTACTTAACCGGTGTACTAAAAAAATATATTTTATTTCCACAAAAAACAGGAACGTTAACCATTGAACCTTTTGAGCTGGATGTTTATTATCAAAAGCCTTCGGACAGAAGATCGCGCAGTATTTTTGACGATTTTTTCGGTGCTTACGAAAATGCAAGGCAAAAAGTGGTAAGTAATGCGGTAACCATTCAGGTTGAACCCTTGCCCAAAAACAGGCCTTATAATTTTTCCGGAGCGGTAGGTGATTTTAATTTAACTGCTAATATTGATAAAAATCAGGTTAATTCTAACGAAGCTGTTACCCTTAACGTAAAAATATCCGGTAACGGAAATTTAAAATATATTAATCCGTTTGATATTGATTTTCCGGCTGACTTTGATGTTTACGATCCCAAAGTTATAGAGAATATTAAATATTCTGAAAATGGAGCGTATGGGAACAAAACATTCGAATATTTAATGATTCCTCGTAGGGCAGGACAATATACCATCCCTAAGTTTTCTTTTGCCTATTTTGATACAAAATCAAATCAATATAAACAACAATCTGCAGGCCCTTTTACTATTCAGGTCGGGAAATCAACTACCGATACTTCATTGGGAATTGCCAGAGCTTATAATAAGGAAGATGTTCAATACATAGGAAAAGATATTCGTTTTATCCATACAAAAGATACCCGTTTATACAAAAAGAATAAGTTTCTATTGGGATCACGATGGTTTTATATTAGTTATTTAGGCGCAATCTTTATTTTCTTTTTGGTTTTATTTTTACGAAGAAAGAGCATTAAAGAAAATGCTGATATCCAACGTGCCAGAAATAAAAAAGCAAATAAATATGCACGTAAACGGCTAAAAAATGCAGCCCGATTAATGAAACAAAATCAACGCGCGGCATTTTATGAAGAGTTAGTTAAAGCATTGTGGGGCTATATTGGCGATAAACTGGGAATTCCGGCCGCTCATTTATCAAAAGATACTGTCCGTGAAGAATTAGTATCTAAAAATATTGATAATCATTCTATTGATCGTTTTCTGAGTATTATTGACCGTTGCGAATATGCTCGTTATGCACCGGTTACAGAAGAAACAAAAATGGATACTCTTTACAACGATGCAATTCAGGTAATAAGTAGATTACAACAAAAACTTAAATAGGGTGGGAGAAATTGTTATGAGAAGAATTAGCGCTATATTCATTTTGTTAATACTAACTTTTGTGTCCGTACATGCAGAAAATCAGCATAATGAATGGTTAGATTCTGCAAATCAGGCTTATACCAATGGTGACTATACGCAGGCCATTGATCATTATGAAATGATTTTAGAACATGGGTATGAATCGGCTGCGTTATATTATAATTTGGGGAATGCATATTACAAGCAGAATATTATTGATAAAGCAATATTAAATTATGAGCGGGCATTGCTTTTAAAACCAAACGATGAAGATATTAAATATAATCTCGAAATGGCCAACAGGCTTACCGTGGATAGAATTGAAAAACTTCCTGAATTCTTTCTTGATGTTTGGTTCAGAAATAGTATTAATTGGTTTTCTTCCAATCAATGGGCAATAATTAGTATAAGTGCATTTGTATTGGCCCTGATTTTTATTTCCATATATTTATATACCCGAAAATACGGAATAAAAAAACTATCTTTCTGGTTAGGGCTTGCTCTTGTGTTAGTTACCATTTTTTCATTGATTTTTTCATACCAGCAAAAAAAGAAGATTATAATTAAAGATACAGCCATTGTAATGTCACCTTCTGTAACAGTTAAAAGCTCGCCCGACTTAAGTGGAACAGACTTGTTTGTCATTCACGAAGGAACTAAGGTTTGGTTACAGGATGAGGTTGGTGAATGGAAAGAAATAAAATTAAGCGATGGGAGTAAAGGATGGCTAAGAACAGATGATATTGAAGAGATTTGAGGTTTGAAATTGGAAATTGGAAATTGGAAATTGGAAATTAGTAAATAGTAGGTAGTAAGTAGTAAGTAGTAAGATTGCCTACCGGGCAAGGAGAGTTCATAGTTTAAATTTCTGAGTTTTGAAGAACCTGTCAGCGTCCGAAGGTCCTGACAGTGTTTGAGCGAAAAAAGTAGCGGCAGTAACCAATTTACCCGCCGGTAGGAGAGCTTACCCGCCGTATGGTAGGCGTCCGAAGGATTTAGCTACATTTTACATTTGGTAGCCAAAAGAAAATTTTACTTAAAATCCAAAGGAAAGATAAATGATAAAAGGAATATCTAATATCCGTAAGTTAGTTAAGTTTTTATTTGTAACACTAAGTCACTCAAAGTATAACACAAACTTGCCTGCCAGCCACGGCTGGTAAACTGGCAAGCAGGGTTTCACTAAGTAGAATCTCACCTAACTTGGAGTAACTTTGTGATAAACCCTGTCTGCCGAATTTATCCGCCGATAGGTGGAGAGGCAGGTTTGTGGTACATTGTGAAACTCGTAAAAGACATGCGGATTTTAGGAAATTAAAAAAATCCTAAAGATGAATTTTTATATTGTTACAAAATTCTTATTTTTAGAATAATAAAAACCACCCTTATGACGCTTATCACTCCAAATTAGGATGGGATAAGTGTCATAAGTGAATTGGGATAAACTAGTTGGCAAAATAAGAGAAAACTATGAGCAAAAAGAAAAATAATTATAGCATGAATACAGAAAAATATCTTGCAAAATTAATGGAAGAAATTAAAAAGAGAGATTTTAAATCAACAGATGAATTAAATGACTTTATAAATAATTTGATGGGACAGAGCCTTGATGATTTACCAGAAAGAACAGACAAGAAAGGCCGCTCACAAGATTTAGTTTTTGAAGCCTATGAGCAACCCGTTTCAAAGGGAAAGCAATTAGTTAAACAGGCTCTTGAACTTGACCCAAATAATGCTGATGCATATAATTATTTAGCAAGCATTGAAAAAGACATTGACAAGGCAATAGTTATGTTTGAAAAAGCAATTAAAGCTGGTGAAAAAACACTTGGAAAGAAATTTTTCAAGGAAGAAAAAGGAAATTTCTGGGGGATATTGGAAACACGACCTTATATGAGAGCAAAAGCAGGACTTGCAGAATGTTTGTATGTAAAAAAGGAAGTTGATAAAGCGATAGAAATTTATGAAGAAATGTTAGAATTAAATCCTAATGATAATCAAGGAATTAGATATTTATTATCGACTTTATTGCTAAGTAAAGATGATTTGACCCAATTTGAATTGTTTATTAAAAACAACGAAGATGAAGATTGTGCTGTATGGAATTACAATAATGCTCTGTATAGTTTCAAAAAATTTGGAAGAACAGCAAAAACTGAGAAAATATTAATGGATGCATATAAAAGTAATGAATTTGTAATCGACTATATGTTGGGAATTAAAAAAATGCCTGACGAACAACCGCAATATATTGGACGAGGGGATGAAAGTGAGGCTATTTCATATGTTTATGATTCGTGGACAATATGGGATAAGACGGAAGGTGCTTTTGATTGGTTGTATGAATTTAAACAGAATAGATTGAAAATGAATTAATTACTTTGCCTAGCATCATGTTTAGTGCATTTAGCGGATAGTGCTAATATTGAAGATGTTACAATTAATAAACGATGTATCGGTTTGACAGGTTCGTGCTTCGAAAAACCAAACGACACCATACATATAACCGTTGCCTGCAATTATTTTTCAAAGTTACGTACGGGAAAAATACGTAAAAATATTTTTATTATACGGAAATATTTCGTACATTTGTAAAAATAATATATATTATGGCAACAAAAGTAAATAAAAAAGAAATGGCAAGGTTTGATACCAGGTTATCTGTTGAGCAAAAACAATTATTTGAAAGAGCTGCGGTTTTAGGTGGTTATAGAAGCCTGACAGACTTCATCATATTGACAGTTCAGGAGAAAGCTAAGCGTATTATAAAAGAAAGAGAACAAGTATTAGCAAGCCAAAAGGACAATAAAATTTTCTTTGACGCACTATTAAATCCAGAGAAACCTAATAAAGACTTGACTGACGCTGTGAAACAACATAATAATTTAGTATCTGAATAATGTTTTTAACCAAAAGCTTAAGCTCTAAACATGATAAGACTAAGTTTTGTTGTGGAAAAGAAATGTTAGATAGTTACATTCAGAGACAAGCAAGCCAGGATGTAAAAAGAAAACTTTCTGCATGTTTTGTACTTACGGATAAGTCTGATAGTTTGATAAGGGGTTATTACACTCTTTCAAATAATAGTATTTCATTAAACCAAGTACCTGAAAATTTTAAAAAGAAATTACCAAAATCCTATAAATCAATTCCGACAACGCTATTAGGGAGATTGGCTATTGACAAAAATGAGCAAGGTCAAGGGACAGGAAAGATATTACTTGCAGACGCATTAAAAAGAAGCTATTTACTATCAAAACATATTGGTTCTTTTGCTGTAATAGTTGATCCTTTAGATACGGAAGCAAAATCTTTTTATTCCAAATTTGGTTTTATAGAGTTACCAGATAGTGGTAAAATGTTTTTACCAATGAAAACAATAAATCAACTTTTTGAAGAATAACAGTGGCCAACAACTAAACTAATTCGTATGCCTGCCTGCCCTCCTGCGGCGGGTAAATTCGGCAGACAGGGTTAATGTACAAAGTAACACCAAATTTAAAAAACTGCCAGGTACAGCGCACATTCCTGTGCGCTGAGTTGTTCTCCAGCATGTGCACTGAGTGGTTCGTATTCCAGC
>JASGMZ010000153.1 GCA_030156305.1 Bacteroidales bacterium
ACACCATCGAGCTTTTTGAAAGCTTTTTGAACCATATTACTGTACTGTCCGACAATATTAGAATAATATCGACGCATTTCTTCTTCGTAGTAATCTTCAAATTCAATTTCATCATCGAAAATACCACCATCTAAAGCGCCAAAGCTTCCGAAAGCATCGCCGGAAAATAGCATTTTTTCGGTTTCGTCATAAGTCATCATCGTTTCGGGCCAGTGTACCCACGGTGTCATCACAAATTTTAGCTTATGATGGCCTAAATCAATCTGACTGCCATCTTCTATCGGTAACCATTTATCTTCATATCCATAATAGGATTCTACAATTTTAAAAGTTTTTAAATTGCCAACAATTTTAATCTCAGGATAACGTTCAACAATAGCTTTCATTGCCCCTGAATGGTCAGGTTCCATGTGATTGATAATTAAGTAATCGATAGAACGATTTTTTCCTATTCGTTCTTCAATTTTTTCAAGGTAATCATCAGATGAGCCTTGTTCAAGCGTATCTACCAACGCAATCTTATCATCAACAATGAGATAAGAATTATAAGATATGCCATAAGGCAAAGGCCACATATTCTCAAAAAGGGATGTGCGGCGATCGTTCGCACCTATCCAATAAACTTTATCGGTAATTTTTACTGTATTGTGCATAAAAATGAAGTTTTTGTCAATTAAAAATTGGATATAAAATTATAACAAAAACAATGATTAAAAAATGATAAATAACAGATTATTCGTCGATAATTTCTGAATCTAAAGGGAATTTTAAATTTTCAGTTGAAAGTAAAGTTGCTTTTACTGAACCAATTAAAATTTTAGCTTCTACTAAAACAGGGATTCGGTTCATATCATCAGTAACCCAAACAAGCATGTCTTCGCCTCCTTTAAAAATGGTACCTTCAACTAAAAGTGCTGAAAATTTGATGGTTTTAAATTTTTGCTTATTATGTAATTTAATGATTTCACGTCCCAGAAAACGCACATACAAATCAAAAATTTCATTATCGATAATCATACGAAACGGAATGGTGTCGTTTATCTGATATTGGTCAAAATCAATGTTTCGGATATAATACACACCAGATATCACATCATAAATATTTTGAGGCATTTTTAACGTGTCCTCAGCATAAGGTTTGTTGGAATTTTCAGTTTGGGTATAGATTAAACTATCCGCATAATTAAAGGTAAAGCGATTATGTACACTATATCCGCCTTCAAAGGTGTTTCGGCCGAAATAGAGAGGTGACAGGTTATCGGTTTTTGCATAAGATTGAAAGTAATCGCGTACTTTAAAAAGCCAGTCATATGTAGGAATAGTGGTACCATAGCTGTTAAAATGATACACATCCTGTCCGTTATACTTTGTTTTATTTACCATAAATTCAACATATCCGGCATTTAACCAAATAAATCCCCAATTATATACTGCTGTATATGTTATTCGTTCGCCGGATTTAAAAACAGGAAATTGTTTTACAAGGTTTTGAGCATGGCAACTGATAGAAAGTATAAAAAATAAAACGACAATGGAATTTTTTTTTATCACAAGTAGACTGTTTAATTTTAATAACCCCAGATATTATATCTTGAATGGTAAGGATTGAATCCGGGACTATAAAAAGGAGAAAAACTGTCATACATTGGGTTTAAGCCATCTGAATAACGGTATTGAAAATTAATGTGCAAGTTATCCGTAACTTTATATCCTAATCCTATAGAAACAGATTTATAATCCGTATTGTAAAAATTAGGGGCCGTAGTATTAAATAGAGGCGACTGGTTTTCGAAATAGGTAGCATCGCCATAAATATTTAGCTTGTCACTGAGTTGGTAAAAAGCCTGGCTGTTGATTCCGTAATTAGATGCATTGTGATTTATTGAAAAACCATTTGCAGGGAGAAAATTATTTTCAAATCCATTAAAATTATTTTGCATGATAATGCCATTAACCGATACAAACAATTTATCATTTACCTGGTAATTTATTGATGGCGCAATATATGAGGATGCCATGGACATATTGTTGGAAAAGCTGCTAAATCCTGTTCCTAAAGTAACAGCATAAGATATTTTGTCATCATGCATTTTCATTAAAGAATTATGCTCCTGATTATTGTTTTGTTGATTTCGAGCCAAAACAGATGAGTCCATTGGTTGATAATATTTAGGCATTAAAGGCCATATTTGGGCTTTAAGCATCGATGTTATCAAAATCAAACTAAAAAGAATAACAATTTTACGCATAATTTAGTGGGTTTAATATATCGTTAAACGAACGATTAAACTATTTTGTTCTTCTACAAATTTAAAAATTTATTGATTCAGTTCCAAGGTTTCTAAACGAGTTACTTTCAGTATTTCTTTTTCTTTTTTTAATTTACGAATAAGCATGTCGAGATGTTTGGTGCTTTCCACATAAAGTCTTATCTGTCCTTCAAACATTCCGTCGTTAGAGTCAATATTAATAGAACGCATGCGGATATTTAAGTCTTTAGAGATAATATTCGAAATTTTATGAACAATTCCCACATCATCAATTCCGGAAACCTTAATAATGGTTTGGAAAGATTTCTTTGCAGATGATTTATTCCATTGGGCTTTAATTACACGGTAATTATACTTTTCGAGCAATTGTCGGGCATTAGGACAATTGGTTCGGTGAATTTTTATTCCCTCGCTTACGGTTACAAAACCAAAAATGGGGTCACCATAAATAGGGTTACAACATTTTGCCAGTTTATAATCTACATGCTCAATTTTATCATCAATAATAAGATAATCACCATGTGTTTCCGTTGATTTTTTCTCTTCAACAATAGCCTTTTTTTCTTCTGTTTGAATTTGTTTATCCGAATCTTCCTGATTCTGAATTTTTGATATAACGGTTTTTATTTCCGCAATATCAATTTTTCCGGTGGCAATGAGATAATAGAGGTCAACCGGTACTTTTAACTTGTAATGTTTTAATAATTTATTGATTAACTGGTCTTCAAATTTTATTTTCCAGTTTTTTAATCTTCTTTTTAATAATTCTTTACCCACTTCGGCTTCTTTAAAAAGTTCTTCACGAAGGGTAGATTTGATTTTGGTTTTAGCTTTAGATGTAACTACAAAATTTAACCAGTCGTTTTTAGGTTTTTGTGTTTTGGATGTAAGAACTTCAATCTGGTCCCCATTGGTAAGCACCTGTTTTATGGTAACATTTTTGTTATTAATTTTCGCTCCAACACATTGATTTCCAATATCAGAATGGATGTCGTAAGCAAAATCCAGGACGGTTGACCCGGATTTAAGTGTTTTTAAATCTCCGTTAGGCGTAAATACAAATACTTCTTTATTATATAAATCCAGTTTAATATCATCAATTACATCAGCAGTATCAAGATTTGGGCTATCAAGCACATCGCGGATTTTCTCCATCCATCCATCAATTCCACGTTCCGATTTTACGCCTTTATATTTCCAGTGGGCAGCATACCCTTTTTCGGCAATTTCATCCATCCTGGTGGTTCGTATTTGTACTTCTACCCACTTTTTATCGGGCCCAACTACGGTTGTATGAAGCGATTCGTAACCATTTGATTTTGGAACACTAATCCAGTCGCGTAAACGTTTAGGATTGGGTTGATAAAAATCGGTAACAATCGAATATACACGCCAGCAATCGGCTTTTTCTTTTGATGGCTTTGAGTCGAGAATTATTCGTATAGCAAAAATATCATAAACCTCTTCGAACTCAACTCCCTGTTTTTTCATTTTTTGCCAAATTGAATAAACCGATTTAGGGCGCCCTTTAATCTCAAATTGAAATCCTTGATTTGCAAGCTCTTTTTCTATGGGTGCAATAAATTTTTTAATAAAACGGTTTCTTTTGGCTGTTGTATTTTTTAATTTTTTAATAATTTCTTTGTAGCGCTCTTTTTCGGTATATTTCATGGCCAGGTTTTCCAACTCCGATTTAATGTTGTATAATCCCAAACGATGAGCTAATGGAGCATACAAAGAAAAAGTTTCCATCGAAATTTTTACCTGGTAATCTTCGGGCATAAAATTTAACCCACGCATGTGTTCTAACAAGATAGCCAGTTTAATTAAAATAACACGCACATCTTCAACCATCGTTAAAAGAAGCTTACGGAAGTTTTCCGACTGGTTGGTCGCTGCTTTTGAGTCAACATCAGCCAGTTTAATTAATCCATCAACGATGAGCTTGATTTTTTTATCAAATTGTTTTTCTACTTCAACTAAAGTAATTTTTTCATCTACAACAGCATTATATAAGAGTGAAGCAATTACCGAGCGTGTACCAAGGCCTATTTGTTCGACAATAATAATAGCTATATCGAGCAATTCTATAATAAATGGTTCTCCCGAAGGTAGTCTTTTATTCTTATGAGCCTCTAAGGCAATATCAAATGCTTTACGAGTAAGTTCCTGTTCTTTCTTTTGTGAAAATATTTCAGATGCTTTGAGTAATTCGCGATATTTTTCAATAATTATTTTTCGTTCCTTCTCAGTTATCCTTCCTTCTGTTTTTTTATCGAGATTTGCTTTCAGTAACATCTTATTTTACAATATTTTAAATTCATCAGCATCAAGGCCCACCGGAAATTTATTTCTAAACTTATTCAATTCATCTAACGATAAATCGGCATGAATTATTTGCTCGGTATGTTCATTTGTTTCAACCATTATTTCGCCTCGTGGATTAATAATCATGGTATCACCTGCATAGCTTAATCCTTCGCCATCTTTTCCCACACGGTTTACACCTGCCACATAAACCTGGTTTTCAATAGCCCTTGCAGGTAACAGTTTTTTCCAAACCGCTCTCCTGCTTTCCGGCCAATTAGCTATATAAATTAACAAATCATAATCGTTTTGGTTTCGGCTCCATACCGGAAATCTTAAATCATAACAGGTAAGCGGGCAAATACGCCAGTTTTTATAGTTAAAAACCAATCTCTCTTTTCCGGCACTATAATGTTTATGTTCATTACCCATCCTAAACAGATGTCTTTTATCATAATATTCATAATTCCCATCCGGAAACATAACAAAAAGACGGTTATAATGCTTTTCCTGTTCTTTAATAATTAAGCTGCCAATAATGATTTTATTTATTTTTGCAGCTTGCTCCTTTAACCACAAAAACGATTTACCATTCATTTTCTCTGCCAGCTTGTCCGTTTTCATCGAAAAACCGGTGCTAAACATTTCGGGTAATATAACCAATTCAGTAGCTTTGGGTAGTTGAGTAAAATATTTTTCGAATTGTTTTAAATTTTGCTCAGCATCTTCCCAAATTAGTTTTGTCTGAATACAGGAAATCTGAAGGTTATTTTGCATCATGTTCATTTTTTATTTTATTCAAAGATAATAAATGGATGTAGCAACACTAAAAACCGCTTTACTACAATAATTACAATTTTAAGAAAATTTTGTTTTTTTAATGAGCTCTTTTCCGCTTACTACTAGCTGCACCTTTACCACCAAGTATACCCCATCCTCCACTACCTATCAAAAATCCAAAAGCATACCAGGCGCCATTGTTATTTTGAGCATAAACCGTCACATCATCGCGAAATAGCATCGCAATCAAATCAAAAGGGGCAATGATTCCATGTAACAAACCACCCCAAAAACCATAAGTATGTCCTTCTAAACAAGCATCCACAGCTTCTTTATTGGCACACGAAGAAAGAAATAATAAAATAATCATAACTCCAATCATTAGTATCATTAATTGATAAGAATTTGATGTTTTCATTTTGTCTCATTTATTTCAAGTGATTCGTAATAATCATCAAAAATTTTTGTTATTAACGGGTAATAAAATTTTCTGTAGAATTTTTTTGTGCTTTTATAATTATTTCTTGTGAAAAATGCCATCAAATCAAGATAACCTTCAAAATAGGCTGTGTTATTATTTACAGCATTAGCAGCAAAATTACCTCCAAAGTAATAAAAGCGGTAGATTCCATCATGTTTAATTACTGCGGGGAATATCGGACGTAAATTATAACTTTTTAATAGAGAGTCGCCCTGAGCATTTACCGATAAATTAAAATTAGCCAAAATATCATTGCGTTCGCTGGTAAAAGTAATATCGAACCAGTTAGGATAATAAACTTTTTCCGGAACACCATACTCTTCAACCATTTCCGGTTTTGAGATAATAAAAGGAATTTCTTCGTTAAGGTGTGTCCCATACTCTAATACCGCAATAGTACCAAATTTATGCACTAACACAATTCCTGCATTCTTAAAGGGCCATTGATTATTATTTTGTTCCTTATACAATTTAACAATCCATTGAGGGAAATAACTTGTAGCGGAAGTGTCTAAACTCGAAAAATATTTACCGGTCCATCCACTCCAGTTAATACCAAACATATCTTCTACTTTTTCGCGTATTAATCCGCTGGTAGGTGCATCATACAAATTAAACTCTGTTATAATAAGTTTATTAAGTTCTTTCATTTCCTTTAACAGAAGATAATCATTCTGATTTAATCCGCCATAAACTTTTGGACTTATATCAGTATCATTCGCTTTATTTTTATACCATTCATTGTAATAAACTCCATACGTATCTGCATAATAAAGTGCATCGTAATCTAAAGCAGCATCCTGTACTTCGTGTATACGCAGGCTCTTAAAATCAAATTCCTGAGATTTGGTATTGATTGGGAAAAAACCATAGTAATCTTTATTTACATCGTATAAAGCCCCATCACGCTTCGTAAATTTATTATGGTTTAATACCCATACCAATGATTTATGCTCTGTTCTTTCGCTTGTTGGTACTGTTTTGTCCAAAATATAAATATTAAGTGGCTTAATGGGTTTAATATACCAAAATAACCAACTTCCAAAAATGGCTAAAAAGATGATGCCAACAACAATAATTAAGGTTAATATTTTTTTATTCATCTTTGATTGAATTGTTTAGGTTTATTCTTAGAAAACAAGGATGCTCTAAGTTACAAAGATTTAAGATAAATACAAATTTTTAAAATATTTGATTTTAAGAAATGCTTAAATTGATACAACTGCATTAGTAAAATGTATTTAATAATAATAAAAATTTAATCCTGGTATCTGAAAGTGGTAAATATTTTTGCATATTTGCATACTAAACAGTTCTTTAATTAGTGCATCTTAGAAAACACCAGTTTTTTTTAGTGGCGTAATAAAAAACGTCAAGAACAAGGCTTGCGAAGAATTGGCAGCCAGGAGTTTACT
>JASGMZ010000154.1 GCA_030156305.1 Bacteroidales bacterium
CATAATTACACCTTTCTGTTTGGTTAAATTTTTAATTTATTCATTTATCCACAGTATAATAAAAAATAACAGCAATTCCAAATTATTTAACGGTTAATTTAGATAATTAAATCTCATACACCGTTTGAATGTTTTAAATGATGAAATATCCATGCACTGAAGTTTACAAAAATGAAATGAATATAACATAGATGTTCCACAAGGCCAATTAATTAACTAAAAATATATTCTTGTGGAATAAAATTTTTAATGATAAAAACCTGTTAGCGGTTAACAACCCTGACGGTGGTAAATCACTACCAGGGCATAAAGCCGCTGGCAGGATTAAAATAACAAAAACCCCGCCAGCGGTTAAAAACCCTGGCGGTGGTTTGTGACGAGAGGAAAGACTTTGTCGTCATCTTAACCAAATAATGGTAAATTTTGAAGAATAGTAAACTTTGGTATTTATTCTTAGATAATCATCAAAAATGTGTAATCTTACATCTAAAATTTATCGTTTTTTTAAGAAGTCTGTTGTATAAAATTTTTGCTTTTATGCAGATATCTGAAAGAATACAGTTATTACAATTTGAAAAACTGCT
Organism: Bacteroidales bacterium; assembly: GCA_030156305.1. Lineage (GTDB taxonomy): Bacteria > Bacteroidota > Bacteroidia > Bacteroidales > UBA12077 > UBA12077. The sequence continues at coordinate 585 of JASGMZ010000154.1, forward strand.
GGAATTTAAAGATATAATTCATTTTTCAACCACCAGAACAGGAGGTTTTAGCAAAAACCATCTGGCCGGATTTAATTTGGGGTATACCGTCGGCGATGAATCAAAGAATGTAACCCAAAACCTAAATCTTTTAGCCAGAGTACTTGATATTGATAAAAAACAGATGGTTTCACCCAAACAAACCCACAGCAAAAATATTGGAGTGGTAACATCAACTACCGAAATTTTCCCCAATACAGATGCATTAATAACAAACATACCTGGGATTTGCATTTTTGTAAGAACAGCCGATTGTGTCCCCATTTTATTATTCGATCCGGTTAAAAAAGGCATAGCCGCCATTCATTCTGGCTGGAAAGGTACTTTGCAGGAAATATCTAAACACTGCATCGGTAGAATGCAAAAAGAGTATGGAACCCAACCGAAAGATTTAATTGCGGGCATCGGGCCATCCATAGGTCCGGAAGTTTACGAAATAGGGCCGGAAGTGATTGAGCTGTTCGTGAATCATTTTACTTTGAATAACTATATTACACCCCTTAAAAATTCTGACAAAGGATTATTAAACCTTTGGGAAATAAACCATCAAATACTAATCGATTCGGGAGTACCTAAAGAGCAAATCGAAGTTGCCGGCATGTGTACTTACTCAAATCCTGAGTTGTTCTACTCGGCACGCAGAGATGGAGTAAAATGCGGCAGATTGGCAACAGGAATCATGTTAAAAGATAAAAAATGAAAACCTTTTTACTGATACTGGTCACTATTGTTTGGGGTTCAACATTCTTTATCATCAAAGATACCGTTGCCACGGTTAACGAATATTTTATAGTTTTTATCCGTTCGATTCAGGCATTTGGTGCTTTATTTCTTTTTATGCTTTTTACTAAAAGCAACGAGATATTGCATAAAAAAGCTTTTATCCGGGGAATTACGTTAGGATTTTTTCTGGCGATAAGCTACACAGCCCAAACCATTGGGTTAAAATATACCAGCACCGGACACAGTGCTTTTATTACCAGCTCAGCAGTAGTTATTGTCCCTTTTATTCTTTACTTCTTTCTTAAAATTAGGATATTAAAAATAGACTGGATGGCTATTTTGCTGGTGTTTATTGGTTTGTTTTTACTGACTTACGATACAAGCACATCGGTAAATAATGGAGATGTCATTACCTTGTTTTCGGCTTTTGCCGGAGCAACCCACCTGGTTTTGGCAGGCCGCTATATTCAAAAAACAGCAACACTCCCACTGATCAGTTACCAGTTTTTAGGAACAGCCCTGTTCAGCCTTACAGCCTGGTTTGTTATGGACAATTCGCCTGTACAAATTAGCACAAAAGCATGGATATCGCTAATTTACCTTGGATTATTCGGTACACTTTTTTGCTTCTTTATTGTGGTATGGATTCAAAAGTATCTTTCTTCCTTAAAAACCGCGATTATTTTAACGCTCGAACCCGTTTTTGCGGCTATATTTGGTTATTTTGTCATCCACGAAATTTTAACAGCCAAAGAACTCACCGGTTCGGCTATTATTCTTACAGGAATTATGGCCCATAGTGTTTTAAAAAACAGCGCAAAAAGAAAAAACCACAAACTTATTAAGAGAAAATAATCATAGGATTTATTTTTTTATTAAACTTGAGATCATTTTAAACATCAAACACAAAACAAAAATAAAATACCATGAAAAAAATTTATCTGCCCGTATTACTTAGTTTTCTTATCCAACTGACTTTTGCCCAGCAAAAGGTAGAAATCAGACAATGGATGGTAACAAATACACAACAAATTAACCTACCGGCTTTTGCCGATGTTAAAAATGTTGATGGAGAAACTTTTGATGCTTCGAACCTGATTAACACAACCCAAATTGATGATGAATCGTTGAAATGGAACATCAAAAATTTAAATGACGACAGTCTGCTTTTTGATCAAACAAAAAATAATAATTTGTTCCTGCTCAAAAGTTATTTATCTGTTAACCGGTGGACCAAAGGGACATTAAACATCACCCTAAACTGCTATTACCAGGTATTTGTTGATGGAGGCCCCATTAAAACAAAAAACAGCGCAGATGCAAACAGTAACAAAATTCAACTTGAGCTTAACCGGGGGAATCATGAAATCATGATTAAAGCGATTACATCAGAAGAAAATGTTAAACTGGCAGCCCAATTTGAATACGCAGATAAATTTAAAAATTGCAATGCTACGGTAAGCTTAAATCCTGAGCGATATTTTACCATCAACGATGTGTTGGAAGGCAATCACGTTTCATCGGCCCAAATTTCTCCTTCGGGTAAATATGTAATGATCAACTATTCCGAAACAGTACATGGTAGCGGAAAAAGCAAAAACTACACAGCAATTTATGACTTGAATAACAACCAGAACATCTGTGTTTTAAGAAATAAAGATGTCTCCAATGTACAATGGACGCCCAAAACCGGCCGGTTATCCTATGCGACAAATTTCGAAGGTAAATCGGAAATTTTTGTTTATGATATCGAAACCGGAAAAGAACAGTCAGTCGCAGATGGAATTGCTGATTTATCAAGCTTTAGCTGGTCTCCCACCGAAGATTTTATTATCTACTCCATTTATAAAAAGGCCGAAAAACCGGGTGATTTAAAAAGAGTTTATGGTGCTGAAGACCGATTACCCTATTTCAGAAACCGCTCCTTTTTATATAAGGTAGAAGTTAGCACTAAAAAAATCACCCAACTAACCGCAGGTAACCTGTCGGCTAACCTGCACGATATAAAACCTGATGGAACAAAAATTTTATTTTCAACGTCCCGAATGGATTATTCCGAGCCTCCCTTTTCTAAACAGAATTTGTATGAGATGGACATCAACAGCTTTGAGCTTACCACGGTTTGGGAAGACAAAAACTATGCAGGTTATTGCCAATACTCACCCGATGGAACGAAATTACTGGTTCAGGGCGGGCCTGAATGTTTTGGCGTTATAGGTGTAAATGTAAGCGACGGCCGCATGCCTAACAGTTACGATACTCAATTGTACCTATATGATTTATCGAATAAAAAAATTAGCCCGATTACTAAAAATTTTGCACCTACCATCCATTCAGCCGATTGGGTTTCTGAAAATGAAATTTACTTATCGGTAGGCGAAAAAGATTATATCCATCTTTATAAGTACAACCTAAAATCTGAATCTTTCGAAAAAATTGAATTAAAAGTAGAAGTGCTTAGTGATTTTGATATTGCCAAAAATAAGCCAGTAGCAGTTTATAGCGGCACAAGCATATCAACACCACAAAAGCTTTACTCGCTTAACCTGAAGAAGGAAAGCAGCACACTGATTTCTTTTCCTGAAAAAGAGCGTTTTGCTGATATTCAGTTTGGTAAAACTGAACCATGGAATTTTGTGAATAAAAACGGGACAACCATTTATGGCAGGGTTTACTATCCGCCTAACTATGATGAGCATAAAAAATACCCTGTTATTGTAAATTATTATGGCGGCACCTCGCCCATTGAACGTTCATTTGGAGGGCGTTATCCGATAAACAACTGGGCAGCCAACGGCTACATCGTATATGTTTTGCAACCCAGCGGAGCTACCGGTTTTGGCCAGGATTTCTCGGCACTGCATGTGAACGGCTGGGGCTTTGATGCCATAGATGATATTATTGACGGAAGCAAAAAATTCTTAGCATCACATCCTTCGGCTGATGCCGAAAATGTAGGCTGTATCGGGGCATCCTATGGCGGGTATACTACTATGTTGATTCAAACCCGAACCGACATTTTTAAGACGGCTATTTCGCATGCCGGAATTAGCTCAATTACCAGCTATTGGGGCGAAGGTTACTGGGGATACACTTACAATGCAGGAGCTGCAAAAAACAGCTATCCCTGGAACCGGAAAGATATTTATGTAGAAAACAGCCCGGTATATAATGCCGATAAATTCCAAAACTCCATTCTATTATTACATGGTACCGATGACACCAATGTACCTGTAGGTGAAAGCCTGCAATACTATGCAGCCTTAAATCTTTTAGGAAAAGATGTGGAAATGGTACTGGTTGACGGGCAGGACCACTGGATATTAGACTATGAGAAAAGAATACAATGGCATTATACCATCATTTCGTGGTTTGACAACAAACTAAAAGGCCAGCCACAACAGTGGAATGAACTGTATCCGGAGAAAAATTTATAACATTCTTATACAATAAATAAAAAACCTCAAGGTTTTCCGGAACCCTGAGGTTTTTATTATTTAGAAATAATTGTTTTTACTTTTTCACTTCCAGTTCCAGAGGTTTAATCTCCTCGCCCCAATACACCGTAGTATGAGGAAATGGTATCTCAATACCCCGTTGATCGAAAGCTATTTTAAGTCGTTTACGATACGCACGTCCCAATGTCCACTGTTCACCGGGGATGGTTTTTAACCGGGCTTTTATAACTATCGCACTGGTGTCAAACTTATCCAACCCGAATATTTCCAAAGGTTCTTTTATTTTATCCTTATATTCAGGGTCATTCACCATTTTCTCACCCACTTCCTGCATTACTTTTATCACCTCATTCACATCTTCTTTGTAAGCTACTCCTATATCAAAAACAATGGCCGACCATTCTTTGGTCATGTTGGCAAGGGTATTGATTTTCCCATTTTGAAAAACATGCACTACACCAGAAAAATCACGTAAGGTGATGGTTCGTAATTCGATTTTCTCGACTAACCCTCCCGTTCCATTAATAATAGCTACATCGCCGGCACGTACCTGGTTTTCGAGCAAAATAAAGAATCCGGAAATAAAATCTCGCACCAATTCCTGTGCTCCAAAACCAACAGCTAAACCCAAAATACCTGCACCGGCAAGAATCGGGCCTATATCAATACCAAATTTCTTAAATATAATCATTAAAAAAATGGCCCAAATAATAATTTTACCCAACCCTTTAAGAATGCTTAATAAAGTATTAATTCTTTTGGATGCTTCCTGGGTATCCAAACTCTTACTGCTGGTAGCACGATGAATTAATATTTTGTTTAACCGACGAATAAAAATATTCAAAAATTTTAAAGTGATAAATAATAGAACAATAAGAATAAGGATTGAAGGCCCTTCGTTAACTATCCAGTCAACAAATCGGGTTAATACATTTTGCCAAAAATCTTGTGTGAAAATTTCTTGAAACATATCGCTTTTTTTTAAATTATTTTACAGATTTTACCTGTTTAAATCCAATTAACCGATCGTAATTACCTCTGAAATCGTGGTAGTAAACCAGCACATTATAGCTATTTTCGGTTTGAACATGATTACCATCAATAAAAGTAAAATCGGGCTGGTTATTGTCTACTAAAACATACCGGTAATTATAATATCCCTGTTTTAATAATAAACGGCATTCGTATGCCTTGTGCTCAAAATTGTATCGCATTTTATTTTCATGGGTAAAATTGTAATTGGATAAAGCACCCCAAACATAAATATCTCCCTTTTGAACAGGGGCATCCATATTCAAAGTAAAATAAACATAAGCATAATCGGATTCAGTATGTGGATAATTACTTTGGGTTACATCAACTTTAAATTGTCCATTGATATCCTGCTTATATTCATAATCAGCAAAAGTTCTATCCTCATCTTCAGTTAGTTGAAAATGATACCTTTGATTTGTAAAGCTTATATTTTGAATATTCTCTCCTGCATAATGGATATTTTTAGTGATAAAATGATGAAACTCATTTCCGCCTTTAAATTTTAACCGGTTAAAATCATGATAAATAAATTCATTGTTATGGATAACATCCGGTTTATCAATAACCAATAGCTGTTTCCAGTTATAATTTTTCAGAATATTTAATATAAGGTTTTGGCCTATATCATAAAAATCAGAGCCAATATATTCAACCTTAATTTCCAGCTGCTGATCGTTATAAAAGTAGCTTGATTGCGCCATACTTTTTACCTGGGTTTCAATTTGTGTTTGAGATTCAACCAACATAAAACGTTTGGTAAAAACAATCTCTTGCGGATTTGCCCTATCATAAACCTTTAGTATATAATTCCCTGAAAGTGAGGGTTTTACATAATCATTGGGTAAAGAAAGGGTATAGTGTGTGTAGTCAACGGTAGTATTAAAAGAAGATTGGTATTGATCAATTTGATCCTCAAAGTATCCATCAATATATTCACTGGGATCCAGATCAGATGGAGTCCAGTCGGCATTGCAGTGAATAATCGTATAATAATAATCTTTAATATCGGCATCCAAATCGTCAAATAACAATTTTAATTTTTTATTTGAGCTTAAATTCAATACAGGAAATGAAAGTTCATCTCCTTCGACAAATATCAGGGCCGTTTTAATATTTTCTTTGTAAATTTTATCTTCCAGGACTCCTTGTGCTACGGATTGTATACTTTGAATCAGCAAAAGAAGTAAAAAAACTTTTCTCATAAAAACTATAATTTATAACAAATATAAGAACAATTAACTAAACAAATATTATCTTTATTACCATATTTAATACCGATATGTGTTCAATTGTATAATTTTAGTTCACTATCGCTCCTAAAATTATATTGAACATCAATCGGCATTATACTGAAATACAGATCATTCA
>JASGMZ010000155.1 GCA_030156305.1 Bacteroidales bacterium
GAGTTTACTGACGTAAATGACTAATTGCCAATGCGAGCGTAACGCAGTTATTGACGTTTTCTTATAGCCACTATATAATATCTTTTAACGGGATTATTAGCTCAAAATTACTGCCTTTGCCTATTTCTGATTGTACATTAAGCGTTGCATCAATTACTTTTGCAAAGTTATATGTCAACGATAACCCAACTCCGCTGCCATTTATTTTTCCATTACTATTTTCTTTTCCCCGATGAAAGGGAGTGAAGATTCTGTCTAATTTTTCTTTGGGTATACCCGGGCCTGTATCTTTAACAAAAATAGTTAATATTGAATCCTTTTTTTCATATCCAATGTTAATTTCTCCTTTTTCGGCATATAAGATGGCATTTTTAAGCAATTCGGTTAGTATTTTTTGAAGTACATATTTATCCGTACGGATAATTATATTCGATGGATTAGAAGTTTTGATATGAATATTGTTAAGATCTTTAAAATAATAATCATTTTTTACTTTAGATACTAAATGGGTTAAAAAGGATGATAATTCAAATTCTTTAATTTTGATTTTATATTGGTTGGTTGTTAGATGTGCTAAATCAACTAAATTTTCTATGGTTGAAATAAGCTCGTTGCTATTTTTTTGGATAATCTGATCAATTTCGTTTCTTTCTCTCTGGCTTATTTGTTCACTGGTAAGGATTTCTGAGAAACCAACAATCCCGTTAAGTGGAGTTCTTATTTGGTGCGATATTGTTTTTAAAAACTGGCTTTTTAATTGATCCGACTCTTCAGCTTTTAATTTTGCTTTTGCAAGGGCTATATTGCTTTTTTTATAATGCATAATAAAGGCTAATGCAATAATGATTATAACAATTAATAACCCGCCAATAATAAAAAACAGATGATTTATAGTTTTTTGTTTTTTTAACTCCATTTCAACCATCTCTTTTTCTTTTTTTTGCTGGGCAAGCTGATATTCCATGGTTTTGGCCTGATTAATTTTTTTTACATCGTAAATATTTTTATAAATTTCAAAAAAATCATTAAGATTATAATAAGCTTCCTGATAGTTATTTTGCCTTGCTTTAATTTTAGATTTTAAGTATAACGCATCGCTTAGTACACTATTTAATTTAATATCACGTGCATATTCTAAAGCTCTTTCTATATGTATAAGTGCATTTTTAAAATCTTCGATTTGAAAATAGTAATTGCTAATACCCATTAGTGTATGCACCAAGCCAACTCTATTGTTCGATTGATTATTGTATTCAAAAGCTTTTAATAGATAATGATAGGCTGAATCTAATTTCTCCTTTTTTAAATAAATATTTGCAATGGTATTATAGGAATTACCTGCATTGGGCAATAGCTCATATTTTTCTTCTATTTTAACACCTCGGTTAAAATAAAAAAGTGCAGAATCTAATTGGTTTTGTTCGTAATACAATTTACCCATATTGGCTAAAACAATTCCGGCTAAAGCTTCATTATTATCTTTTAAAGCAAGCTCAATCGAATATTTATAATATTTTTTTGCTAATGGATACTCCATTAACGTTTGATAACTTAGTGCCAAAAGATTGTAGATATAATAAATATCATTTGTTATTTTTCCATCTTCAGCTAACTTTTTCAGGTTTAGGCTATTTTCCATCGCTAAGCTATATTCACCCATTATGCGATAAATATTGGCTAAATCCCGGTAAAATTGAGCTTTTAAATCATAATCATCGAAAGGATTTTCTAATCCGGCCTTATAATAATATACGGCACTGTCATAAAGATTATGGGCTCTGAAAATTTTTGCCAGATATAAGTTGCTCCGGTTTATTCCGTTTTGATAATGAATTGCTTTAGCATTTAAAAGCACCTGGTGAGTGAGATTGAGAAAAGAATCAGTATCAAAACTCAAATTTTCTCTAATTAAATCTAAATGATGATCAATTTGTAATATTTCATTTTGTAAAGTATCCTTAGCTTCATTATTAGCGAAAATATTATCTATCTGTAGGAAAATGACAATTAAAAAAAGAGTAATATATTGAATCAATCGCTTCATTAAAGTTATTTATATTGAAAAGTATAATTTTAATTACTTTTTTCAAAAATATTGGGTTTATTTATTTTAATAAATTGATGAAATCCTTTTATTTGTATACGAAATGTTAAGATAGATATGATAAGTTACTTACAAGTTGAAAAGTTAAAAAAGTCTTTTGGCGATCGGGTTCTGTTTGAAGATATTACCTTTGGCATAGATAAAGATCAGAAAGTTGCATTAGTGGCAAAAAATGGAACCGGGAAAACTACTTTACTTAATATTATTGCTGGAAAAGATAGCCCTGATGAAGGAAAAATAACTTTTCGCCGAGATATAAAAATTGGTTTTTTAGAGCAAATCCCACCTTTAAATAATAACCATTCAATTATTGATGAAGTTTTTCATGCATCTACAACGATAAAAAATGCCATTATAGAGTATAACAAAGCGATCGATGCTAAAAATAAAGATTTTTTGGCAGAGGCGACAGAACAGATGGAGCATCTTCAGGCATGGGATTATGAGGTTAAAGTAAAACAAATTTTAACTAAACTAAAGATTAATCAATACGATCAATCGATTAAAAATTTATCCGGAGGAGAAAAAAAACGGGTAGCTTTAGCTAAAGTGTTAATTGAAGAACCGGATTTATTATTACTTGATGAGCCCACAAACCATCTTGATTTGGATATGATAGAATGGCTTGAAAATTATTTGAAAAATACACGATCAACGTTGTTAATGGTTACTCACGATCGTTATTTTCTCGACCGTGTTTGTAACGAAATAATTGAGATGGATAATTCGCAGATTTTTCAATACAAAGGCAACTATTCTTATTTTATTAAAAAAAGGGATGAACGATTAAATGCCGAAGAAGCTCAGGTAGAAAAAGCGAAAAATTTATTACGCAAAGAAGAAGACTGGATGCGGCGTATGCCAAAAGCACGTACACATAAAGCTAAGTTTAGGATTGATAATTTTTATGAATTAAAAGATGTAGCTGCCAATACCCGAAATAACGATGAAATGCAAATTAATGTGCAATCATCGCGAATGGGGAAAAAAATTATTCATATTAAAAACCTGGAGAAAAGTTTCGATGATACAGTTATTTTGAAAAAGTTTAGTTATAATTTTAATCGTGGTGAGAAAATCGGGATTGTAGGTGATAACGGAACAGGAAAATCTACCTTTTTAAACCTTATTACCGGTAAAATAAAACCTGACTCCGGAAGTATTGATATTGGCAAAACAGTTGTTTTTGGTTATTATCAGCAAGAGGGGATTAAATTTAATGAAAACCAACGGGTAATTGATGTAGTGCAGGAAATTGCCGAAGTGGTTACCTTAGGAAATGGTAAGGAAATGAGCGTAAAAGAGTTTCTTAACTTTTTTCTTTTTCCTTATGATATGCACTATACACCGGTTTATAAATTGAGTGGAGGCGAAAAACGGAGACTTTATCTGGTGACGGTTTTAATGCGGAAACCTAACTTCCTTATTCTGGATGAACCTACCAATGATTTGGATATAATGACGCTGGCTGTTCTTGAAGAGTATCTGGCTACTTTTGATGGTTGTGTAATTATTGTTTCTCACGACCGTTATTTTATGGATCAGGTAGTCAGCCATCTTTTTGTGTTTAAGGGTAATGGCGTGGTGAAAGATTTTCCGGGAGATTATTCACAGTTTCGCGAATGGGCTATAAAAACAGAAAAAGAACGAAAAAAAGAAATCCCATCCATCTCTAAAAAAGAAAAATCGGAAAAGCAAAAATCCACATTAAAAACAAAATTATCGTTTAATGAAAAACGAGAATTTGAGCAACTTGAAAAGGAAATTGAAGCGTTGGAAAGTGAAAAAGAACAATTGGAAAAAGAAATCAGCAGCGGAAAATTAAAAAGCGCAGATTTAATGAACAAATCAAACCGTGTAGGGGAGATTATGCAATTGCTTGATATAAAATCTGACCGCTGGCTTGAATTAAGCGAGTTTTTATAAAAGTAAATTTACATAGTAGCGAATTTTGAACATTGCAAATATTTATGTAATTTACTTTTTTAACAAAAATCTATCTATGGATTCACTCAAATCATTGCAGGAAAGAGCTAAAGAACTTCAATGTATTTACAATGTTGAGCAGATCTTGTCTGTTCGTTCCTCAACCATTGATAATAATTTTTATAAAATTCTTGAAATCATTCCTAAAGGATGGCAGTTTCCCAATAAATGTCACGCGAAAATTGAATACAATGGAAAAAAATATGCATTAGATACTATCGAGGTTACTCAATGGTATCAGATGTCGGAGTTAGTGGTTGATGATAATATCGTTGGGAAAATTACGGTTTTTTATACCGATATCCCTTTTCAGGGGGAGTGTTTTTTGCCTGAGGAGAAAAAGTTATTAAATACCATTGCTGACCGTTTAAGCCATTATATTTTTTCCTATCAGCTAAAAAATACAATGGAACACCTAATTACTCAAACACCGGCGAAGAATGAGAATGAGCTTTTGAGAAATACAAGCGATGAACATTGGAAGTGGCGTTGGAGAATGGCTGAAAAAATTGCGGAGAAAACCAATTTTGAACAATTTGGAATAAAAGCGATGTACCTCATTGGAAGCACTAAAGAAACCACTGCTGGGCCTGCAAGTGATATTGATTTGCTTATCCATTTTGTAGGTGATGAACAACAAAAATGTAGTTTAAAAGCATGGATTGAGGGATGGAGTTTTGCTTTAGAAGATATAAATAAACAAAAAACCGGACACAGTATGGAGGAAGGGATAATCGATTTACATATGGTTACCGATGAAGATATAAAAAAACAAACAAGCTATGCAGTTATGATTGATAATGTAAATCATCCGGCACGACTTTTAAAGAAATAATTTGTATGAATTGCTATTTTGTTTCAGACCTGCATGGACAGTTAGAGAGATATCATAAATTATTGGATGAAATAAAATCAGGGAAACCTGATGTTTTATTTATTGGGGGCGATATTTTCCCTAATTTTTATCCTAAAAATGAATATTCATTAAACGATTTTGTTCTTGATTTTTTAATCCCGGAATTTCAACAATTAAAATTTATTCTAAAAGAACAATACCCAACTATTTTTTTAATTCTTGGGAATGATGACCCAAAATCCGAAGAAATAAAAATTATTGAGGGAGAGAAGAAAGGGCTATGGAATTATATTCACAATAAGAAGGTAGCCTTAGGCAATTATGCTGTTTATGGATATGCAAATATTCCACCATCACCTTTTATTTTTAAAGACTGGGAACGATATGATGTCTCGCGGTATGTTGACCCAGGATGTATTCATCCTACCGAAGGAAAAAGGTCTGTAAAAGAGAACATTGATATTGAATATGCAACCATAAAGGATGATCTAATCAGCTTAACAGGAAATGATTCATTAGAAAAAGCAATTTTTTTATTTCATTCGCCACCTTACCAAACCAATTTAGACCGGGCTGCCCTCGACGGGCAAACATTCGATCATGTTCCGCTGGATATTCATGTGGGCAGTATTGCCATTCAAAGATTTATTGAGGAAAAGCAACCTTTGTTAACCCTTCATGGCCATATCCATGAATCGTCGAGAATAATGGGTGGTTGGAGGCAAAAATCGGGAAAAACATGGATGTTTACTGCAGCCTATGAGTTTCCTAAACTTGCCGTTGTTAAATTTAACTTAGATAACCTGGACAATGCAGAACGAATTATTTTATGATTGAATTTTGTTCATCGCAGAATATTCTGTATTTTCATTGCATCAAAATAATACATTAAGCAATGAATACTTTTGGCTATATTTTTAGGGTAAGCATTTATGGGGAATCGCATGGTGAACAGGTAGGAGTTTTAATTGATGGCTGCCCTGCCGGGTTACCTGTCACAGAAGTTGATTTTACCCATGATTTGCTGCGACGCAAAAGCGGAGCCAAAGGAACAACACCTCGTATTGAAGAGGATAAACCGAAAATATTATCGGGGGTATTTAACGGTAAAACCACCGGCGCACCTCTTCTTATCGCTTTTGACAATATAAATACGAAATCCGAAGATTATCAACAATTACAGAATTTTCCACGCCCAGGCCATGCCGACTTTACCGCCAAATTGAAATATGGAGGATATAACGATTACCGGGGAGGAGGACATTTTTCAGGCCGGCTTACTCTTGGGTTAGTTGCTGCCGGTGTGATTGCTAAGAAATTGATTTATCCGTTAACAATTCAGGCAAATTTGATTGAAGCCGGAGGTGAAAAAAATATAGAAAATGCTATTGATAATGCGATAAAAAAGAATGATTCTATTGGAGGAATTGTTGAGTGCCGGGCCGAACAGGTTCCTGTGGGTTTAGGTGAACCCTTTTTTAACTCTGTCGAATCCTTACTTAGCCATATCATTTTTGCCGTTCCGGCAATAAAGGGAATAGAATTCGGCGCTGGATTTGATGCGGCAAGGATGTTTGGAAGTGAGCATAATGATGAACTTATTGATTCCTCAGGGAAAACCGCTACTAATTTTGCAGGAGGAATTAACGGTGGAATCACCAATGGAAACTCGTTAGTTTTCAGAGTTGCTGTAAAACCAACCTCAAGTATTTCAAAACCTCAACATACACTAAATTTAGAATCAGGAAAAACTGAAAAACTAGAGGTAAAAGGCCGCCATGATGCCTGCATTGCATTAAGAGTACCGGTAGTTGTTGAAGCTGCAACAGCCATTGTATTAGCTGATTTAATGCTGGCTGAACAAAAAATCCCTAAAGTTCTTTTTGAACGAAATGGACGATGAAATAAAGTTTTAAATTGTGATGTTTTATTTTGCTATGAGTTTATAAGTAACTGAATAGCTCTACGAACTTTTTTTGTTAGTTAATGAACCTTATACCGAAGGAATTTTTATTCGATTATTTATTATAGAACTTTATATGAAGATGAAATACTATTTTTCTATTATTTTGTCTTTTTGTTTTTTATTATTCGGTTTTTTTAGAATAATTAAAGCATTTTAAGCAAAAATTTAACATAAAAAAAACGGCTTTTAAAAAAGCCGCTTTGCGAACCTGGAGGGATTCGAACCCCCAACCTCCTGATCCGTAGTCAGGTGCACTATCCATTATGCTACAGGTTCAATGTTAAAT